>JASHXZ010000792.1 GCA_030043285.1 Xanthobacteraceae bacterium
CGAAGCCGCGGCTTTCCGGGCGGAGCTGGCACACCGAAGCCATGAAGCCGGAGAACGGATGCAGCTTGGCGCCGGCGGTTTCGGTGGAGAAGATCAGGAAGTGTATCTGCACGTCGGGCGAAGCGAGCTCCGGCCGCGTGCGCAGAAACGCGCCCGCATAGCCGGCGCCGATCGTCAGCAATCCCTTGCGGGAAAAAATGTAGCGCAGGCCGGCGCGATAACGATGGTGCCAATTGTTGACCACGTCGTTCATGGTGATCGGCTCGCTGCAGCGGAACTGCATGCGGACCTGCAGATGGTCCTGCAAGTCGGCGCCGACGCTCGACATATCGGCAATCGGCGCGATGCCGAGGTCTTGCAGGAGCCTGGCCGGCCCGACGCCGGAGAGCTGCAACAATTGCGGCGAGTTGAACGCGCCGCCGGCGAGAATGACTTCGCCGCCGGCGTAAGCGGTGTGGGTGGTTCCGCCCTGGCGGTATTCGATGCCGGTGGCGCGGCGGCCGTCGAAAAGAATGCGCGTCGCCAGCGCGTTGGTCTCGACTTTCAGATTGGCGCGGCCACGCGCCTGGCGCAGATAGCCCGCCGCGGTCGACCAGCGCCGGCCGTTGCGGGTGGTGAGCTGAAAATAGCCGGCGCCTTCCTGGCGCGGACCGTTGAAATCGTCGTTGCGTGGAATGCCGGATTGGCCCGCGGCAGCGATGAACGCCTCGCACAACGGATGCGGCTCGCAGACGTCGGAGACCGACAGCGGACCGCCGACGCCGTGCAACTCGTCGGCGCCGCGCTCCTGATCCTCGGCGCGGCGGAAGTAGGGCAACACGTCGTCAAAGCCCCAGCCGGCATTGCCGAGCTGGCGCCAATGATCGTAGTCCTCCTTCTGGCCGCGGATGTAGAGCAGGCCGTTGATCGAGCTCGATCCGCCCAGCACTTTGCCGCGCGGCTGGATGATGCGGCGGTTGTTCAGTTCGGGCTCGGGCTCGGAGCTGTAAAGCCAATTGACCTTGGCGTTGTCGAACAGCTTGGCAAAGCCGAGGGGAATGTGAATCCACATGTGGCGATCGTGGCCGCCGGCCTCCAGCAGCAACACGCGATGCCGCCCCGAAGCGGTCAGGCGATTGGCCAGCACGCAGCCGGCCGAACCGGCACCGACAACGATGTAGTCGAAGGTCGCGCCCGTCTGTGCGGTCGGCTTCATGATGCGATACTCCCCGGCGCGACAATAGCGCGAAACGTGCCGCTCTGACCATCGCGTTGGGTCGTAGAAAAGCATTTGGGATGCTCGGCCTATATCCGCTTCACCCCCGAAAGCAGACATTGCCGAACACCGCCATCATGTCCGGTAAGTGCCATGACCGGACCTCGTCCAGGCTCAGTCGAGCCGACGATGTATTCATTATTGCGACCCGCTCCTTCGAATCGTGGGAGCCTCAAACGCCCCCATATCCATGGCACTCCCGTGCCGGTGGAGGAGCCGTCCACAGCATCAGGGAGCCGACGGCGATCTAGCCGGTTATGGACACCCCAAGTCGACCTCTTCGTTGGTACCGCCTGCCGGGGAACGGACCGCGAGGTTGGATATCTGGATAGCTCGTTTCGCATAGAAGTGGCGCACAATGCGCTCTGCGGTAGGACGACGGATGGCGATAAACTCTGCCTTAGTTTGTATCAAATCGCTGTCAATGCCTTCGTGGCTGGCCAGACGTGCGCGATAAATGGCGTCGACTGTTCGCAGCTGGAAACCAATTGCCTTTAGAATGATAGCAACCGGACTGGCCCATCTGCCTAAAAACAGCGGTCCAATCTCGTACACGGAAAGACCCGAGAGCCGTGAAATCGAGACTATGATTTCGCCAAGTTTCTTTGCGACCGCAAATTCATTCACCAGCGCCTCGGTCGGCTCGCGCGAACTAATTGCGATCTCCGCCGCCCTGTAGTCGATAGAGGGGGCCGGCGGTTCGCCAGTCGTCGACGCACGAGGCGGAAAAATATTCGCAATGACCCCACGAAGCTCCGGGTGAGCCGTTGTCAATCTCTTCAGTACTATCGCTGACGCCTTCGCTAGCAGCTCCTGCAGCCGGTGTGATGGAATGTCCTTTCTCCCAGCAATGCATTCCAAGAGCCAATCATCGTCGGCCCCTTTTCGAACCAGCATGCCGAAGCTTGGATCGGAGATCGTCGCGCCCGGGTTGCAGGCGAGAGTGCCCAGAACTATCCTATCGCCTTTCGCGATTAGCAGGCCGCTGACCATTTCGCTGATCTTCTTGCGGGTAGCGATGGCGTGGAGATGTTTTTGTCCTCTCATTGTAATGCACTGCGTGAGAGTATCGTCGCTCAACGCATTGGATTGAGAAAGAACCGGCTCGGCGACTTCAATCTCTCCATCAAGTGCAAGCGAGCGGGTCGTCTTAGTGGGCGCGCGATAGAGCGATGCAAGCCGCTGCGCAAGCTTTATGCGCGCCGCAACTTCTACCTTGGCAACCAGCTCGTTTAGAAGTTCGTCATAGAGGTCCAGCTGCTCGTCCGAGTGATGACCTGCGTGCTGAAGGAACAGCTCAGCAATTTGATTCAGCATCACGCTAGCTTCGGCTGAGCGCGTTGTAAGGGCTTTTTCAAGATCGGAAACGAGATTGTTATACTGCAAAACGCGACCCCGGCGAATTTCCAGATTGAGAGCGAAATAATCATACTGTCGAGGCGTGGAACCCGTCCTAATACGAAGGATTAATAGCCAATCAAATTTTACAAATTGCCGCTGACTGTAGCCCATGCCGCCACAAAATGCGCGGTGCCTCCCGAGAGACAATGTCTCAGTTGGGTCATTAACGTCGTTTTGGACGCCCGGGCCCCATGTCCCCTTTGCTTCCCATAGCTGCCATGGCAGCGGCAATGGGATACGCGGCGTAATTGCGGTCTCGTCGTTGACTAACCGACTAACCACCGTTACGGCCATTGGAGGGATTTTGCGGGTGCCGTAGCAGAGAAAAAAACCCATGAAAAGGTTTCTGCACGCGGGTCAGTTGAAAGCCGGCAAGATCAAGATCCTGGCGCTTACCGCCTCGCAGCGTTCGGCCGAACTGCCCGATGTACCTACCTTCAAGGAAGCAGGTCTCGATACATTCCCTGCGGGCCCGATCTTCTGGGGCGTGGTCGTGCCCACTGGCACGCCGGCCCCAATCGTGGCCCGCCTGCACGATGAGCTCGCAGCAATCTTCCACGGCGACAAGTTCACTGCTTTCGCAAAGCAGAACTATCTTGAGCCGGTTGCCGGCTCGACCGCCGATTTCGCCGCCTTTCTCAAGAAGGATCGCCAGGATGCTAAGGCTGTAGTCGACAAATACATGAAGTGAAGGCGCAAGCCTCTCGGCTCATTATGCCGCAGCAGCCCGGTGATGACCTGAAGGGCGCTCCCTCAGGAGCTTCGTGCGGATTGTCTCTTCGATGCGTGACAGTGTCTTCCCGCACTCTTCGGCCATCGCTTCCGCGGTTCTTGCCCGCATCTCAAGTCGTGGCAACTGGCTTTCCGCGGCTACGACCCGCGCCCTCTCTACTTTCAATGCCTCCGCCAGTTCGTGCAGTTTTTCGGATAGTTGAGCGATGCGCGCCTCAGCGGCTGAGTTGTCGTCCATTAAGACTCGAATAGTGTCTTCAGCGGATTGCAGTTTTTCAATGGCCCCTTGGGCGGCAGCTCGCGCGCGAGCCTCGAATTCCCGAGCCTGATCTTCTCTCTTGGTGAATAGTTCAGCCGCCTCTTCGATCAGTTCCAGTACATCTCTTCCGTCATTAGGGCGCGCAGCAGGAGCGTACCGCCCTCTCGGTGCTTCAGAGACACGACCGCCGATATGCTTGTGTAACCGCTCCAAGTCTCCCATGTTCGGCTCTCCGTCTGCGAAATCATTTACACCGAGTAAACCCATCGCTAATTATTCGATAAGATGCTGAACAAAACCTTTACAAAAGGTCGTAACGGCCAGGGCTTTTTGTCGGACCAGGCGCTCTGCTGATGTCCGCTTGGGTGAAAAGCGGACATCCGCGCGCCGCTTCAGCCTCTGGTCTTTTAGTCATGTCGGGTGTGGGGCGAAGGCACCCGCATCAACGCGCCGCCAATGCCCGCGCGATGGCGGCTTCGACGTGAAGCGCGGTGGTGTCGAACAGCGGCACCGCGCTGTCCTGTTGCCGGACCAGCAGCATGATCTCGGTGCAGCCGAGCACGATGCCTTGCGCGCCGCGCGCGACGAGGCACGCAATCACGTCGCGATACGCCTGCCGCGACGCCGCCTCGATCTTGCCTTGCACCAATTCGTCGTAGATCACGCGGTGAACAAGCGCGCGATCGTCGGCATCGGGAACGAGCACGTCGACGCCGAACTTTTGC
>JASHXZ010000159.1 GCA_030043285.1 Xanthobacteraceae bacterium
CCATGAGCCCGGCGGCGAGCCCGGTGGCGGAGGCGAGCAGCCGGCGCCGGTTGAGCTGAAGATTTAGTGTGGGAGTGTGCGACATGGATAAGCCCTCCGCTTTCAGGGAGCGCATGAGCGCCCTTCCTGGTGGGCGGATCGCAAGCCACGTGCCAAGTTCGTTAAAGTCTAAGGTGCTGATTCACATGACGAATATAAATCCAACCGAATATCGGTTGATTTTTCAGCAGCGCGCCGCCCAATTTTCAGGCAGCATTTTGGGTTATGAGGCTCGCTCATTGGCCACCTAGCCGACAGCGGCTTCGAGGCCCACATTCGTTCCGACAAGTTGCACCGCGTCGTCGTATCAGCGGTGAGTGGCAACTTTCCAATGACGCCGACCAGAAGAACCTTAACCGCACAGATGAGGTCATCATGATCCGCAAGGCCAAGGCAGTTTGGCGCGGCACCGGCCGCGCCGGTAACGGCCAGCTCACCACCGATTCCGGCGTGCTGGACCAAACGCCCTATTCGTTCAAGACGCGTTTCGAGAACGAAAAAGGCACCAACCCGGAGGAATTGATCGCGGCGGCGCATGCCGGCTGCTTCACCATGGCGCTCGCCTTCGGCCTGCAAGCGGCAGGCTACACGCCGACCGAATTGACCACCGAGGCCGCGGTGAGCCTCGAACCTGAAGGTCAAGGCTTCCGCATCAGCCGTTCCGCGCTGACCTTGCGCGCGAGCGTGCCCAATCTCAACCAGGCCAAATTCGCCGAACTCGCCGGCGGCGCCGAAAAGAACTGTCCGGTGTCGAAAGTTCTGAAAGCCGAGATTACGCTCGACGCCAAGCTGGTGTGAGCAAACGGATGTAGGGTGGCGCAGAGCGCCGTGCCCACCGTTCACCGGGACGATCGTCGACCGCGTGGGCTTCGCTTCGCTCAGCCCGCCCTACAAAGCTGCGGGGGAGGCAGCCGTTGATCAATCTGAAAGCCGCGCCTTGCGACGAGGGAGCAATCCGCTCGGTCGCGACGACGCCTTGCGGCGTCAGCACCAAATCGTGGGTGCTGGTTGCCACGATCCTCGCTTCAACCATCGCCTACGTGGATGAGTCCGTCGTCAATATCGCGCTGCCGGCGGTCGAAAGAGAGCTGGGCGCTTCGGCGGCGGTCGTGCAATGGCTGGTCAATGCCTACACGCTTTGCCTCGCGGCGTTGCTGCTGATCGGCGGCGCCGCCGCCGACCGCTTCGGCCGCCGCAAAATGTTCATCTCCGGCGTGGGCATCTTTGCGGCGGCGTCGCTGGCCTGTGGGCTGGCGCCGAACGTCGCGCTCTTGATCCTGGCGCGCGCTGTCCAGGGATTCGGCGCGGCGCTGCTCGTTCCGTGCTCGCTGGCGCTGATCGGCGCCTCGTTCGACGAAGCCGAACGCGGCCGGGCGATCGGCACCTGGGCCGGCTTTTCAGCCGTCGCCGGGGCGATCGGCCCGATCCTGGGCGGCTTCATCGTCGATCATTTCAGCTGGCGCTGGATCTTTCTGATCAATCCGCTGCTCGCGCTGCCGGCCATTTGGATTGCCGCCGAGCACGTGCCGGAAAGCGTCGATCCGCTGGCGACAGGCCGGTTGGACTGGCGCGGCGGCTTCTTTGCACTGACGGGATTGGCCGGCGTTTGCTTCGGCCTGATCGCGGCCCCGGATTTTGGCTGGACCGATGCTCGGGCGCTGGCGCCGCTGGTCTGCGGCGTGGCGTTGCTCGGTGCTTTCTTATGGATCGAACGCCGCGAAGCCGTGCCGATGCTGCCCCTCGAACTATTCCGCTCGCGCACCTTCTCGGCCGTCAATCTGCTGACGCTGCTGCTCTACGCCGCGCTTGCCGCCGCGTTCTTCTTTCTGCCGTTCGCGCTCATCCAGGTTCACGGCTATTCGGCTGTCCTGGCAGGCGTGGCGTTCCTGCCGTTCACCATCATCATGGCGTTGCTGTCGCGCTGGTCGGGCGGCTTGGTCGATCGGCTCGGCGCCCGATTGCCGCTGATCGTCGGGCCGGCGATCACCGCGCTGGGATTCGGTCTGTTGGCTATGACCGTGCGCGCCGGCGCCTATTGGGCTTTTCTCGTATCGCTCTCGGTGCTCGGCCTCGGCATGGCCATCAGCGTCGCGCCGCTGACCACCACCGTGATTAACGCCGTGCCGGCCGACAAGACCGGCGTTGCCTCCGGCATCAATAACGCCGTGGCGGCCCTCGCCAGCCTGCTCGCCGTCGCCATATGCGGCGCCGCGGCGTTGGGTCTTTATGATCGAGCGCTCGACCGAGCGCTGGCGCAGAGTTCGGGCTCGACGCAGCTGACGCAGACCGTTACCGCCGCGCGCGGCAAATTCGCGGCTGCGTCAGCCGGCAGCGCCAACCAAGGCGGCGATCAGGCGCAGGCGCGCAGCATCATTACGGCGTCGCTGGCGCAAAGCATCGAGGACATCATGGCGCTTGCCGCCGCGCTGGCGCTCGCCGCCGCGGCGAGCGGAACGCTGTTGCCGCGCGCCGAACCATGACCGACCCGAACAAGCTCAGCAGCACGGCATCGGATTTTCGATCAGATCGTAAACGTTGTCGAACGTGACTTCATTGATCGGCCGCTGAATCTTGAAATTGCGCGGCGGCACGTTTTTGAGGATAGCAATTATGGCGGTCTCGATCGGCGGACATTGCGCTTTGACGCAGGGGACTTCCTTGACGACGATGGGAATTTCCTTCGCATAACCGAAATTCTGTCGCATCCAGTAGCGGATTTGCTCCAGCGTCTGCGGCGATATTTCCAGAAGTTCGCGGCCGAAGGGATCGGGCCGCGCCGATGACGCGCCATTGCCGTTGGCGCCGGTCGATAGGCAGCCCTTGAATCCTTGCGCAATCGCCTCGCCATCGAGCTTGCGGCCGATGAAGACCAACCGGTTGAGGCGTTCTTCATCGGCGCTCCAGGCGCGGCCCGGGCGGCCTTCAAACTCCATGCGCACGCCTTGAAACAAAAACTGGTCGGGATCACCGTGGAGATTGAGAATGCCCTTCATGCGCAGGAGGTTGGGTCCGAACGTAGCAATCTGCGAGCGAAACCAGACGCTCAGCTTCATGCCGTCGAGCTCGCCGGGCTCGACGATACAGACGGTCACGATATCGCTGAGGTGATTATGATGCGCATGATGATTGTGATCGCGACCGTGCTCATGATCATGATCGTGCTCGTCGCGGTCAGGAGCGATCGAGGGTCCGAGCCGCAGCTCGAGATCGGCGCTTTGCAGCGCAAACACCGTGTCGAGGTCGAACTCGGAATTCCGAGTACGGCATATTTTCGCGATCTTGTTCAGCCGACCGATCTGCTGCTCGATGCGATCCAGCTCGTCGGTCGTCGCCAGATCGGTCTTGTTGAGCACGACCAGATCGGCGAACGCGATCTGCTCGCTAGCCTCGACCGACTCTTCGAGCTGCGCCGCGATGTGCTTGGCATCGACCACAGCGATGACGCCGTCCAGCGTGAATTCGCTGCGGATGCGCTCGTCGGCGTAAAGCGCCTGCGCCACCGGAGCCGGCTCGGCGAGGCCCGTGGTCTCGATGATGACGGTGTCGAACTTGTCGCGATGTTCGGCGAGCTCGAAGAAGTTGCGAACAAGATCGCCGCGCACGGTGCAGCAGATGCAGCCGTTGTTCATCTGGACGACCTGCTGGTCGGACGCGATCAAGAGATGATGATCGATACCGACCTCGCCGAATTCGTTGACCACGACGGCGATGCGGCGACCATGCTCGGCGGTCAATATGCGATTGAGCAGCGTAGTTTTGCCCGCGCCAAGAAAACCCGTGACGATGATCACGGATGCTTTTTCGGCTTCTTGCGTGCGTGCGGCGTCGACCATGGCAGAGGTAATATGGCTATGTCTTGGTCATCCGGCCAGCCGCCGCGCGCTGCGCCCGCATCAGCTCGTTATCGGCAATTGCATTTGCCCGACGACCTTGCCGACCGGCTCGCCGTCTTTCATCTGGATGTTGCCGCGCACGATGGTGTAGACCGGCAGGCCCTTGACCTTCCAGCCGCCCCACGGCGTCGCGTGGTTCTTGCTGTGCAGCTTGTTCGGATCGATCGTCTTTTCCTTGTTCATGTCGACGATGGTCAGGTCGCCGTCCGAGCCGAGGCGGATCGCGCCTTTCTTCGGATACATTTGCCACACCTTGGCGACGTTCTCGCTCTGCACCTTGGCGTAATGGTTGAGCGTCATGCGGCCTTTGTTGACCTGCGTCAGCAGCAGCGGAACGTTGGTTTCAACGCCGCAAAAGCCGGAAATGCAGTCCCAGATCGCCGCTTTGGTCATCTTGCCGTTGATGTCGCAGCCCTTCTCCTCGAGGGTGTGCGGCGAGTGGTCGGTGGCGATCATGTCGATCGCACCGTCAAGGAGACCGGCCCACAGCGCATCCTGATGCTCCTTTGAGCGCACCGGCGGGTTCATCTTCAGGAGCGGGCCGACGTCCTTCAAGTCAGTGTCGACCCGCAGCAGATAGTGCGGCTGGGTTTCGCCGGTGAACCGCAAGCCGCGCGCCTTCGCAGCGCGCAGCATCGCCACCGCTTGCTTGGTCGAGGCATGCACGATGTGCAGCTTGGTGCCGAAAGTCTCGGCCAGGAACATGACGTGCGCGACCGATTCCGCCTCGCACAGCCAGGGCCGCGACGATTCCCAGTAGACCGGATCGTTCTTGCCTTCGGCCTTGAGCTTGTTGGTCCAGAAATGCTGGATCTGCCGGTTCTCGGCATGCACGCACAGCGGCACGCCCGATTTGGTGATGTTCGGGAACACGACCTGGCACATGCCGTCGTCGGGGAACGGCAGATTGCCGATCGTCTCGCCGAAGAAGATTTTGTAGCCAATGGCGCCGCGCTTCGCCATCGGCAGAATGTCGTCGGCGTTGGTCTGGTGCACGACGCCGAGGATGGCAAAGTCGCACAGCGATTTCGATTCGGCGATCTGCCGCTTGACGTCGACCTGCTCGGCATTTTCGGTCGGCGGAATCTGGTTCGGCATGTCGATGACGGTGGTGATGCCGCCGCAGACCGCCGACGTCGAGCCGGTCGAGAAATCCTCTTTGTACGTCACGCCGGGATCGCGGAAATGCACGTGCGCATCGATCAGGCCGGGAAGGACATGCAGCCCGGTGGCGTCGATGACCTGCTTGCCCTCCGGCAGCGTCTCGTCGAGACCGATGTCGACGATCTTGCCGTCGGCAATCGCGACGCCGCCCTTGAGCGTCGCTTCAGGCGTGACGATCGTGCCGCCTTTCACAACCAGATCCGCTTTCATGATGCACTTCCTCTTCGGCTCACGGCACGCGCCGCCCAACGCGGCAGCAAGCTAATACGTATCGAACATCCGCTGAATGTCATCGGCGTTGCTGATCTTGGATAGAGCGAGAGCCAGCAGAATACGAGCCTTCCAGGGCGGTAAATTGTCGCCGGCCACGAAGCCGCGGCGCTGCAGGCTCGGGCTGCGCACGACGCGACCGGAGCCGACCCGGCTGCACAGACACATGATGGTGCCGTACTCGCGGTAGACCCGATCGAAGGCCTCGTCCTGCGCTGGCGTCGGGCGGCCGGCACCGGTCGCGGCACTGACGATGCCTTTGGCGCCGGCTCTCGCAGCCGCCTCGATCATGACGCCGTCGGCGTTGACGTACGACACGATGATGTCGATGCGCGGCAGCGATTGCAGGCCGCGCACGTCGAATTCGGTCTGCGTCGTATGCCGCTTTGTCGGCTGGTGATAGTAGATCACCCTCCCGTCGGCATCGGCGTAGCCAAGCGGACCGAGATCGCGTGAGGCGAAGGCGTGAAT
>JASHXZ010000793.1 GCA_030043285.1 Xanthobacteraceae bacterium
TCTTCATCGACACAGAGTGAGCGTCTTAATCTCAAGAGGCAAGCTCGGCAATGCTCTGCCGAGCGAGCGGGCTTAGGCTTCAAGAATGAACCTCGGTTTGAATGGGCGAGAGGGGCGCTCTCGCCAAGGGGCGATCCGCACAGCCTTTCAAGCCGCGCGGAAAACAGATAGGCTTCTTGGCGGAGTTGGCGGCGACATGGCGACCTTCCGCGCATCTCAACGTCAGCGATTGCGTCCTCCGGAGCGGGCGTGCAATTCGACAAGTCGATATCGGTTGCTAGAGACCTTCTGCATTTGCAGAAAGCGTTCGAGGCAGTAGGAGAACCGATGAAACTCACGCGCCGTCTCGTTCTGCATCTGACAGCGGGCGCTGCCGCAATTCCAGCTCTTCCGTGGCACGCATTGGCAGAAAGCTATCCATCGCGCCGGATAACGCTGGTCGTGCCGTTCGCTCCGGGCGCGCTGACCGACATCACTGCGCGCGTTCTCGCCGAGCGGATGCAGCCGATACTCGGTCAATCCATCGTGGTCGAAAATGTCGGTGGCGCGGATGGCACCATCGCCGCGGGCCGAGTAGCCCACGCGGCGCCCGATGGTTACACGCTCGTCGTCGGCAATTGGAACACGCACGTCACAAATGGCGCCATCTACACGCTGTCGTACGACGTGGTGAAGGATTTCGAGCCGATTGCGCTGCTTCCCGAGGCGCCGATGGTGTTGATCGCGAAAAAGGCCACACCGGCAACCAATCTGAGCGAGTTCATCTCCTGGCTCGAGGCAAACCCCAATAAGGCGTCGATGGGAACTGCCGGTGCCGGCAGTCCTCCCGACTTGCTGGCCCGCTTGCTGCGCAAAGACAGCGGCACGCAATTCGGCTTGGTGGCTTACCGCGGCGCCGCGCCCGCTATGCAGGACATTCTGGCCGGGCAAATCGAAGCGATGTTCATCAGCATCGCGGCGGCGCTGCCGCAGGTGCGGTCTGGTAACGTGAAGGCGCTTGGAGTGACGGCTCGCAAGCGCATGGCGATTGCACCAGAAATACCGACAATGGACGAAGCCGGTCTGCCGGGATTTTATTTCTCCTTATGGTCGGCGCTGTTTGCCCCGCACGGCACGCCGCGAGACATCATCGAGAAGCTCAACAGCGCGGCGGTGAGGACGTTGGCCGATCCTGGCGTCCGTCAGAAGTTCGAGGCTATGGGCGTGCAAATTCCACCGGACGAACAACAGACCCCGGAGGCGCTCGCGGCCTATCAGAAGGCCGAGATCGAAAAGTGGTGGCCGATCATCAAGGCGGCCGGCATCAAAGCAGAATGAGTTCACGTCTCATCGTTATTCGTGGATTTGGGGGAGGGCATGCAGCGCAAGGTCATCATCTCGTGCGCGGTCACCGGATCGGCCGATACGCCGGGGCGCAACCCGGCAGTCCCGGTGACGCCCGAACAGATCGCCAACTCGGCGCTCGATGCCGCCAAGGCAGGGGCTGCGATCGTGCACATCCATGTGCGCGATCCGCAAACCGCTAAACCCAGCATGGACGTTGCGCATTACCGTGAAGTTGTCGAGCGCATCAGGGCGAGCGGCAGCGACGTGCTGATCAACCTGACCACAGGTCCGGGCGCGCGCTTCACCCATGACGAGAACGACCCGTCAAAGCCCGGTCCCGGCAGCGTGCTGAAATCTCCGGAACAGCGCGTGCGACACGTCGTCGAGCTCAAACCCGACATTTGCAGTCTCGACATGGGCAGCCTCAACATGGGCGATCGCGTGTTCGTCAACACGCCCAGTCATCTGCACAAGATGGCGGAGACGATCAAAGGCGCCGGCGTGATGCCGGAGCTCGAAGTGTTCGAGACCGGTCATCTGCTGCTCGCCAAGAATTTCATCGACAAGGGCTACGTCAAAGCGCCGGGCATGTTCCAGATCTGCCTCGGGATTTCCTGGGGTCAGCCGGCCACGCCCGAGGCTATGACCTATATGCGCAACCTGCTGCCGCCCGAGGCGCCATGGTTCGCTTTCGGTATTTCGCTGCACCAATTTCCGATGGTGGCGCAGACTGTGCTCCTTGGCGGCCATCCGCGCGTCGGTCTCGAAGACAATCTTTATCTGGAAAAGGGCAAGCTCGCGCCGAGCAACGCGGCTTTAGTCGAGAAGGCGGCGAAGATCGTCGAAATTCTCGGCGATGCCGTGGCCACGCCGCGGCAGGCGCGGCAGATTCTCGGCTTGGCAGCCGCGAACGCCTGACGGTGCCCCACGCGGCGCGTGATTCCGGAAGGCAAGCCATGACTGTTGTGCGGCGATTAATCGGCTGTAGCTTTCATGGCATTCGGAGCGTACATCTATCGGGACACTCACCAGCTTCGGGCACAGATAGCAGAGCATGCCGAACATTATCGAGGTCAACGATCTGAAAAAGACCTTCGGCAGTGTCGAGGCAGTCAAGGGTATTTCATTCTCGGTCCCGCAAGGAGCGACGTTCGCGTTTCTCGGCCCGAACGGCGCCGGTAAATCCACTACGATCAAGATGCTGACGACGCTGCTACGGCCGACATCGGGGACGATCCTGATCGACGACCATGATCCGGCGAGAGACCCGGACGCGGTACGGCGCGTATTCGGCATCGTGTTTCAGGACCCTTCGCTCGATGAGGATTTGACCGCCTGGGAGAATATGGAGCTGCACGGCGTCCTCTATGGCATTTCTCGCGGTACGCGTCGCGCACGCATCAGCGAGCTGCTCGCCTTCGTCGAGATCGACGATCGGCGCGACAGCTACGTGCGGGAATTTTCAGGCGGCATGAAGCGGCGACTC
Organism: Xanthobacteraceae bacterium; assembly: GCA_030043285.1. Lineage (GTDB taxonomy): Bacteria > Pseudomonadota > Alphaproteobacteria > Rhizobiales > Xanthobacteraceae > BOG-931. The sequence continues at coordinate 2,813 of JASHXZ010000793.1, forward strand.
GAGATCGCACGCGGACTCCTGCATCATCCGAAGATCATCTTCCTCGACGAGCCGACGCTCGGCCTCGACCCGCAGACCCGCAAGCGTATGTGGGACCACCTCGGAATGCTCAGAGAGCGGGAGGGGATCACCATTTTCTTCACGACGCACTACATGGATGAGGCCGACCGCAACGCGGAAACGATCGCCATCATTGACCATGGTTCCATTGTCGCCTCCGGCACGGGTGAAGACCTCAAACGGCAGACACGCAAGGAGTCGCTGGAGGACGCGTTCCTCGAATTGACCGGACACGATATTCGCGAAGAGGGCGCTTCGGGGCTTGACCACCTGCGCATGATGCACCGAATGCGCGGGCGGTAAAGCTCGATGCTGCGGACCATCTGGATCATGTGGCTTTGCGAGTTGAAAAAATTCTCGCGCTCGCGCTCGCGCATCATCGGCTCGCTCGGCCAGCCGATCCTTTTCCTTCTCGCGCTCGGCTATGGACTCGGCGGCGTCTTTCAGGCTGCCGGACAGGGCAGCTATCTGCAGTTTCTTGCCCCCGGCGTCATTGGCATGGCCATCATCTTCACCTCGATTTTCAACGGTGTGCAGATCATTTGGGACCGCCGGTTCGGTTTTCTGAAAGAGACACTGGTGGCGCCGGTGTCCCGCGTCGCCATCATGCTTGGCCGCACCTTTGGCGGGGCCACGGTCGCGACGTTGCAAGGATGCATCGTGTTCGTGTTGACGTTGGCTTTCGGTTTCCACCCATACAGCTGGGCATTCGTCATCCCGGCAATCCTTGTCATGTTTCTGACGGCCTCATTATTCTCTGCCTTCGGAATTACCGTCGCCTCATTCGTCACTGACATGCAAGGCTTTCAGCTGGTATTGAATTTCCTGGTCATGCCGATGTTCTTCCTGTCCGGCGCGCTGTTCCCACTCACCCACATTCCGCTCCTGCTGCGCGTGCTGGCGACCATTGATCCGCTGTCCTATGGCGTCGACGGCATGCGTGCGCTCCTGATCAATGCCCCGCATTTCGGTATAGCAACGGATGTGACGGTGCTGCTTGCGATCATGATCGCATTTCTCAGTATTGGCAGCTATCGTTTTACAAAACTTGAGTTCTAATAACGGCCGTGCCCGATACGCATCTTTGCATCCAATATCGCTCGAACCGCAAAGCTCTCAGGCCGGCAGCGAGACGGTCCGCGCACTTGCTCCCCTCGTCGCCGGGCGGCCCCTCCCACGGCCCCGATCCGCCGCGTCAGTGGTGCTGCATCGGCACGACGTTGTTCACGGCCAGATCGACCTCCATCATCATGCCGCGGTCCTCATGCGCCAGGATGTGGCAGTGCAATACATAGGACCCGCCATAATCGACGAAGCGGCTGCGCAGCTTAAAGTGACCCGGAACCAGAATCTGCTTACCGTCAGGCCCGTTGATCGGCTGGCCGTTCTGATCGGTCGCCTTAAGGCCTGCCGGGATCGGAAATACGTCCCACCAGATATTGGTTTGTTCGCCCGGATAGGCCGACGCGGGCGAGGCCTTGCATCCCACCCAGGTGGACTGGTCGTTCGGGTTCAGCCAGCACTGGCCCGGGAG
>JASHXZ010000794.1 GCA_030043285.1 Xanthobacteraceae bacterium
AGTGGGCGGCGCCGGCGGAAATCAAGATCGAGACCAACGGCGACGCGCGACGCGCCGTTCTGATCGCGACCGGCGAAGAGGTCGAGATCGGTCCGATCGAGAAAATGTCGAAGTCCAAGCGCAACACCGTCGACCCCGACGATATCATCGGCGAATACGGCGCCGACGTCGCGCGCTGGTTCATGCTGTCGGACTCGCCGCCGGAGCGCGACGTCGAGTGGACCGAACGCGGCGTGCAGGGCGCGGCGCGCTTCGTGCAGCGGCTGTGGCGGCTGGTTGGCGAAGCCGGCGAGATCGGCCGCAGCGCGCCGGCGGAGCGCCCGGCGCAGTTTTCGCAAGCGGCGACGGCGGTGCGCAAGGCGAGCCACAAGGCGCTGGCCGCGGTCGGCGACGACGTCGAGAAACTGCACTTCAACGTCTGCGTGGCGCACATCTACGAGTTTGCCAACGCGCTCGGCGCCGCGATCGGCGATATCGACGCGCAGGAGATTGCGCCCGGCCTGCGCTGGGCGATGCGCGAAGCCGCCGACATTCTGGTGCAGCTGTTTGCTCCGATGATGCCGCATCTCGCCGAGGAATGCTGGGCCGCGCTCGGTTACGACACGCTGGTGGCGCAAGCACCATGGCCGGCGGTCGAGCGCGCGCTGTTGATCGAAGACACCATCACGCTGCCGGTGCAGATCAACGGCAAGAAGCGCGCCGAGGTCACCGTACCGCGCGATGCCGACAACGCCGCGATCGAAGCCGCGGTGCTGGCGCTCGACGCGGTGCAAAAAGCGCTCGACGGCAAGACGCCCAAGAAGGTCATCATCGTGCCCAAGCGCATCGTCAACGTGGTGGTGTAAAGACCGTTTCCCGGGCGCAGCGCAGCACGAAGTGGTGCGCTGCAGACCCGGGATCGTTGCAGGCGCAGAGTTTGAGACGATCCCGGATCAGCGGTGCACCGCTGCGCGCTGCACCGCATCCGGGAAACGACGCAGATGTGCAAAAGCAATTAGCTCATGGTCGCCATCAAGCCGTCAGAAGCCGATGCGTTCGTCGCCCGTCCCGATCCGGCGCGGCCGGTGGTGCTGGTGTTCGGCCCGGACGCCGGCTTGGTCAGCGAACGCGCGCACGCCTTGATCAAGAGCGCGGTCGACGATCCGAACGATCCGTTCGCGCTGGCGCGGCTCGAGGGCGAGGAGCTTGCTGCCGAGCCGTCGCGGCTGGTCGAGGAGGCGCAGACCGTGCCGCTGTTCGGCGGCAAGCGCGCGGTGTGGGTCAAAGCCGGCAGCCGCAACATCGCGGCCGCGGTGGAGGCGCTGCTCGGTCTGCGCGACAACGAATGCCGCGTCGTCATCGAAGCCGGCGATCTCAAGCGGAACGCGCCGCTCCGCGCACTCGTCGAGCGCGCCAAGAACGCCGCGGCGCTGCCCTGCTATGCCGACGACGAGCGCTCGCGCGCGCGCCTGATCGACGACGAGATGCGCAGCGCCGGGCTCACGCTGGCGCCCGATGCGCGCGCCATGCTGCTGCCGCTCCTTGGCGGCGATCGCGCCGCGTCGCGCAGCGAGGTGCAAAAGCTCGCGCTCTATGCCCGCGGCGAAAAGCAGGTCACCGTCGAGGATGTGGCCGCGGTGGTCGCCGATGCGTCGGCGCTCGCGATCGACGACATCGTCGATGCGGCCTTCGCCGGCAAACCGGCGGAGCTGGAAAGAGAGCTCGCCAAGGCCCGCATTGCCGGCACGCCGGCCGGATCGATTTTCTTTGCCGCGCAGCGCCAGCTGGCGCAACTGCACCGCTGGCGTACCGCGATCGAAGCCGGCGACAATTTTTCGATCGACAGCGCGGTGCCGCCAGCGCAGTTCCGGCGCAAGAAGGCGGTGGAGGCGGCGCTCAATCTGTGGACCGCGCGGCGCCTCGTCGCCGCCATGGCGGAGCTGGCCGAGGCGGTTCTGGAATCGCGGCGCAACAGCGCGCTGGCCGACACCGTCGCCGAGCGCGCGCTGCTGTCGCTCGCCGTCAAGGCGCGCCGCAGCGGGGAGTAAAAGGAATTCGTTTCCCGGATGCGGTGCAGCGCGTAGCGGAGCGAAGCGGTGCACCGCTGTTCCGGGATCGTTACAAACTCCGCGTTTGATACGATCCCGGGTCTGCAGCGCACCACTTCGTGCTGCGCTGCGCCCGGGAAACTGGCGAATTACTGCGCCTTGATGCCGGCGGCCTTGATGATCGGCCACCATTTGTCCATCTCGGCCTTGGTGTACGCCGCCAGCGCCGCCGGGTTTTGCTGCTCGGGCGGGAAGATCACCTGGCCGAGCGCATCGAGCCGCGCCCGCACGCCGGGATCCGCAAGCGCGGTTTTGACTGCGCCATCGAGCTTATCGACGACCGCCTTCGGCGTTCCCGCGGTGGTCCACAGCCCGTGCCAGAACGGCAGGCTGACACCGGGCGCGCCGGCTTCGATCGCGGTCGGCGTCGCCGGCGATTTCGACCAGCGCTGTTCGGCCATGACCGCGAAGGCCTTCATCTTGCCGGCCGCCACGTAGGGCAGCGTCGACGACGCTTCCAGGCACGACAGGTCGATCTGGCCGCCAAGCAGGTCCTGAATCGCCGGTCCGGCGCCGCGATACGGCACGTATTGGAATTTGACGCCGACGGCTTTGGCGAACGACACCGCCGCGAGCTGCGCGGCGCTGCCGGTGCCGACCGTGCCGAACGTGGTCGTCGCGTTGCGCGCCTTGAGCCAGGCGATCAGCTCCTTGGCATCGGTCGGCGGCAAGGCCTCCTTGCCGAGAATCCACAGCGGCGAGTAGGCCAACAGCGAAATCGGCTGCAGGTTTTTCAGCACGTCATAGTCGAGCGCATAGATCGCCGGCGAACCGATATGGCTCGACCAGTTGCCGATGCCGATGGTGTAGCCGTCAGGTGCGGCGTGCACCACGCGGCCGGTTGCAATGGTGCCGGAAGCGCCGCTGACCGTCTCGACCACGACCGCCTGGCCTAGCGTGCGCCCCATCGCGTCGGCGAGGAGCCGCGCCAGCGCGTCGGTCGGGCCGCCGGGCGGGAAGCCCGACAACAGCGTGATCGGCCGGGATGGATAGGTCTGCGCCTGCGCGATGGCGCCGCCGCACAAGCTCGCGAGTAACGAAAGCGCGAACGTCAGTTTTCGCATGGACGTTCCCCCTTAGGCTTTCCTTCCGTTAGGCGGAACGATGACACGCGGCCTGCAAGGCGAAAAGGTCAGAAATGCAGCCGCGACATTGCGCCCTGCGGTTGCCGCACTCGATCCCGACGCGAATTGACGCCGCCTGCCGGACCCCTGTACCCATCCGCGAATGTTTGCACTCTTCGAACGATTCCTGACGCCCACCGCAGCGCCCGAAAATCCGGAACCGCCGGACTCGCTGATCGGCTTCCTGTGGCACTTTGCCCGCCAGGCGAAGTGGCTGTTCGCGGCGCTGTTCGTGATCGAACTCCTGGTCGCGCTCTCCGACAGCGCGGTGCCGTGGTTCATGGGCCGCATCGTCACCATGGTGACGAAATTGCCGCCTGAGCGCTTTCTTGCCGTCGGCTGGCCCTGGCTCCTCGGCATGGCGGTCGTGGTCCTGCTGGTGCGCCCGACCGTGACCTTGACGCGCTATCTGATCACCAACCAAGCCATCGCCGCGCCGTTCACCGGGCTCATCCGCTGGCAGTCGCATTGGCACGTGGTGCGCCAGAGCTGGGCGTTCTTTCAGAACGATTTCGCCGGCCGCATCTCCAACCGCGTCATGCAGACCGGCCCGTCGGTACGCTCGACCTTGACCGCCACCATCACCACGGTCTGGTACATCTGCGTCTACGGCACCTCGGCGATCGTGCTCGCCGCGAGCGCCGATCGCTGGCTGGCGACGCCGATCCTGTTGTGGTTTTCCGGCTATGCGGCGCTCCTCGTCTATTTCGTGCCGCGCATGCGCGAGCGCTCCAAACAGAGCTCGATCGCCCGCTCGACGCTGATGGGCCGCATCGTCGACAGTTACACCAACATCGTCACCGTCAAGCTGTTCGCCCGCGCGCGCGAGGAGGACGAATACGTGCGCAACGCGGTCAACCGCCACGTCGGCTTGTTGCAGGCATCGCAGCGGCTGCTCACCGCGTTCGGTGCGCTGCTCGACGTGCTCAACGCGCTGTTGATCGCCGGCTCCGGCGGGCTGGCGCTGCTGCTGTGGCGCTACGGCGCCGTCGAGGTCGGCGCCATCGCCATGGTACTGCCGTTGAGTCTGCAGCTCACCAACATGTCGCGGCAGATCGCCATGCGCATCACCGAGATCTTCGAGGATATCGGCGTGGTGCAGGAGGGCATGATCACCATCGCGCAGCCGCGGCAGCTGCCGGACCAAGCCGACGCCCGGCCGCTTGCCGTGCGCACCGGCCGCATCGAGTTCAAGAACGTCAGCTTCGGCTATGGCGGCGATATCGGCGTGCTGCAGAACTTCAACCTGACTCTCCGGCCCGGCGAGAAGATCGGGCTGGTCGGCCGCTCCGGCGCCGGCAAATCGACCGTGGTCAATCTGCTGCTGCGCTTCTTTCAGCTCGAAGACGGCGCGATCCTCATCGACGGTCAGGACGTCTCGACCTTGACGCAGGAATCGCTGCGCTCGCAGATCTCGGTGGTGACCCAGGACACCTCGCTGCTGCACCGCTCGATCAGCGACAACATCCGCTATGGCCGCCCACAAGCGAGCGACGAGGAGATCGTGCGCGCCGCCAAGCTTGCCCATGCTCACGATTTCATTCTCGAGCTGGAGGATTGGCAGGGCCGCCGCGGCTACGATGCCCATGTCGGCGAACGCGGCGTCAAGCTGTCGGGCGGCCAGCGCCAGCGCGTCGCCATCGCGCGCGTCATTCTCAAGGATGCGCCGATCCTGGTGTTCGACGAAGCGACTTCGGCACTGGACAGCGAAGTCGAGGCGGCGATCCAATCGAGCCTTGGCACGCTGATGGGCGGCAAGACCGTGATCGCCATCGCGCACCGGCTCTCCACCATCGCGCAGATGGATCGCCTCGTCGTGCTCGAACACGGCCGCATCGTCGAGCAGGGCAGCCACCGCGACCTGATCGCGCTCGGCGGCCATTACGCCGCGCTGTGGCGGCGCCAGGCCGGCGGCTTCCTCGACGCCGCCGACATGCAGGCGGCGGAGTAGCAGCACCGTCATTGCTGTGCATCTTCACTAATTCGCTGATTGAATCTGCCCTGAGGCGACGACTGCCCACACGCCGGGCGCACGCTACCCATGCTAAAGCGAATCCGAAGAACTTGGACGATGTGGACCTAAACAGCGAATCCCAATATCTATGATGCGATCAGGTACGCCTTAAAGGCGGATCGCTCGCCGCATGTTCGCGTTGGACCGCGGCAGGTCCGGTGTTCGGTTTGCCCCGCTCAATG
>JASHXZ010000795.1 GCA_030043285.1 Xanthobacteraceae bacterium
GGACAAGTCTTGCGCATGCGTTAAGCCACGCATGCCCCCTCCGGCTCGCTTCGCTCGCCACCTCCCCGCAAGCGGGGGAGGAAAGAAACTCACACTCTCCTCATGTCGAACGCCGGCTTCTGGCCGGTGCCGTAGCGCTTGAGCGCGCCCTCTTCGCCGATGGCGTTGGGGCGCTGGAAGATCCAGTTCTGCCAGGCGGTGAGCCGGGCGAAGATTTTCGATTCCATCGTCTCCGGCCCGGCAAAGCGCAGGTTCGCTTCCATGCCGGTGAGACTGTCGGGCGAAAAACTGGCGCGCTCTTCGAGAAACACCCGCACCTCGTCGGCCCAGTCGATGTCGTCGAGCGCGAAGGTGACGAGGCCGAGTTCTTGTGCGTGCGCGGCATCGAGCGGTTTTTCGCGCTCGGCTTTGGCGGCGTCGAGAGCTGCAGGGTCGGCGAGAAAGCGGCAGTTAAGGCGCGTGATGCCGTTCGCCATCGGATAGGCGCCGAAATTCGCGTCGCTGAGCGCGATCGCGGCAGGCGGCGTGTTCTCGCCCTCGCGGACGCCGATCAACATGTAGGAGCGGTCGCTGGCAAACGCTAATTCGGCCAGCGTGCCGGCAAAGCACGAGCCCGGCTCGATCAAGGTCACCAGCGAGCGCGAAGTCAGATCGACACGCTTGAGCACGCGCTTCCACAAAAGTTTGATCTCGCGGGCGAGCCAATGCGCCTTGTTGGTTTCGAGGAAGCGATCGTAGGCCAGCACCTGCTCGGGATCGCCCGAGGATTTGAACACCAGCGCGGCGACTTCCAGCTCGTTGAGCCGGAGGTGCAGAATGGCGTCGTCGAGCTCGCGCGCGAGCTTGAGCGGCCAGAATTCCGCGCCCTGTTGCACCATGGCGTCGGCGGAAGCGGGCGGCGGCGCGGCCGGGCCGCGCAGCGTGATGGTGGCGATGCGCTCGGCGCGCTGCAGTTCGACGCTCAGCGTTGCGTATTCGATGCTGTCAGCTTCGAAGCGGCGCGCCAGCGGCGTCAGCTTGATGCCCGACGCCTCCCCGTTGCGCGACGATTTCGCGGCGAACTCCTTGGCGCGCGCCGCGACCGCATCGTCGAACTTCGATCCCGGCACGGTCTCGTCGACCAGGCGCCAGTCGCGCGCCCGCGCGCCTTTGACGCCCTCCTCGGTGGTGCAGAACACGTCGGCGAGGTCGCGGCGCACCTTGCGCTTGTCGGAGACACGGGTGAGCCCGCCGGTGCCGGGCAGCACCGCGAGCAGCGGCAGTTCGGGCAACGACACCGAGGCCGAGCCGTCGTCGATCAGGATGATGTGGTCGGCGGCGAGCGCCAGCTCATAACCGCCGCCCGCCGCGGTGCCGTTGACGGCGCACAGCGTCGCCACGCCGGAATTCTGCGACAGGTCCTCGATGCCGTTGCGGGTCTCGTTGGTGAACTTGCAGAAGTTGACCTTGTGCGCATGGGTGGCGCCGGCCAGCATGCGGATATTGGCGCCGGCGGAGAACACCCGCGGCTTGGCCGAGCGCAGCACCAGCGCGCGCACGGCCGGATATTCGAAGCGCAGCCGCTCGATGGCGTCCGCGAGCTCGATATCGACGCCGAGATCGTAGGAATTGAGCTTGAGCTCGTAGCCGTCAAACAGCGCGCCCTTCTCGTCGACGTCCATGGTCAGCGTCGCGACTTCGCCGTCGACGGCGAGCTTCCAATGCCGATAGCGCGCCGGCTCGGTCTGAAAATCGATGCGCGTTGCGCCGTTTGCCAGCGGACGTTCGGCGCCGTGTGCAGTGTCTGCCATGCGGCCGCTTCCTTGCGGGCGTGCTGCACTATAATGCAGCTATCCGCCGTCATCTGGATTAATATGCATTATATTTCATGAGGCCGCAACCCCCGAATGCGGGGGCAGGTCGGCCTCGCCGTGCTCGCGCAGGAGCCGGTGGATAAAACCCGAAGCGACCGCCAGCGTTCGCTCCGGCGCTTCGCGCGGCGGGTCGTGGCGGATGCCGGGCAGCACCGCGGTCTCGACCGGGCAATAACATTCGCGCTCGGCGGCTTCGAGCTGGCGGAGCGTGCCGTATTGGTCGTGCTCGCCCTGCACGATCAGGATCGGCACGCGGATGTAGCCGAGCGCCTCGGTGATGTCCCACTTGGCAAATTCCGGATCGAGCCACGGCTCGCTCCAGGAGCGGAACGCGCAATCGACGTCGGCATGCCAGCGCCCGAGTCTTTCGCGCAAGCGTCCGGCCGCGAAGGCGTCGCGGGCGCGGCGGATTTCGGCAAGGCCCATTTCCTCGGTGAAGAAGTGCGGCGCGATCAGCACGAGCCCGCGCACCCGGTGGTCCTGCACGCTGCCGCCGTAGATCGCCGCGATCGAGGCGCCGTCGCTGTGGCCGAGCAGAATGCCGCGCTGCAAGCCGATAGCGTCGAGCACGCGCGGCAGCACGTCGGTGGCTTCCTCGTGCATGAAGCGCACCGTGCGCGGCAGTGTCCCACCCGACGATTTGCCGTAGCCGGCACGCGAATAGACGAACACGCCGGCGCCGGTCGCGGCCGCGAGCTTGTCCGGGAACGTGCCCCACAGCGCCGCCGAGCCGAGGCCCTCATGCAACATCACGATGGTCGGCGCCGCGTCCGGCCGCGGCCCGATCATGCGGTACTCGAGCCGCAGCGGCGCGAGGTCGAGGAAACCGGCATCGTGCAAACTCATAACGCAATCGGTCGCAATACGCCGTCGATCGCAATGGCCGGCAAAAGTTTCAAAAGGATTTTGTTGTCAAGGGCGCGAAGCGCCGCCTTCGGCGGTCGGAGACCCTTGACAAACAAATCCTTTCGAAACACACGGCCGCCATTGCGATCGACGGCTTTCTCTGATCGAGAAGAAGCCGGCTGGAAACACTTTGCTGAAAAATACATCGCCTTGTTCATTTTTCGGCCGCCGTAGCTGGGCCGAGCAAATGCGTCACCGCCGCGGCGAGCTTGGCAAAACTCTGCTCCACGGCATCGCCCGACGTATCGATCTGCGCCTGCGCGCGCGCATAGTCGGCGCGGCGCGCTTCGAGGATCGCCACCAGATCCGCCATGGCCTCGCGGTTTTGCGCCATCGGGCGAAAATCGCCCTGCGCCATGACGCGGCTCATGTGATCTTCCGGGCGCGCCTTGATCCAGACGGTGCGGGTGCGGCGAAGCAGCAGCGCAAACGTTTCGGTGTCGGCGACGATGCCGCCCGCCGTGGTGATGATTGCGGACTCGTGTGCGGCAACGACGCGCTCCAGCGCGCCACGCTCATGGCGGCGGAACGTGGCGGCGCCCGCCATCTCGATCAGGTCGGGAATGCTGGCGCCGTAATCCTCCTCGATCAGGCGGTCCAATTCGATGAACGGCCAGCCGAGCTGTTTCGCCAACAGCCGCCCCAAGGTCGACTTGCCGGCGCCGCGCAGGCCGATGAGCGCGATGCGCCGCGCGCGATCGGCATTCTCGGCGCCGGCGATGCGCGCTTCGATGTCCTTGGCGAGCGCCGACAGCTCGGCCTCCGGCACCTGGTGCAACAGGTCGACGATCGCCGCCAGCGCGGCCGGCCGTGCGCCGGCCTCCGGCAGCAGCGCCGCAGCCGGCAGCCCGAGCGCCTGCGCGATGGCGCGCAACACGCCGGCCGACGGATTGCCGGCGCCACTCTCGATCTGCGCCAGGTAACGCTCGGAGGTTGCCGAGGCCTCCGCCAATTGCCGCCGGGTCATGCCGCGCTTGGCCCGATGGCGCCGCACCTCAGCGCCGATATCGGCCAAAAACGCCGCGGTTTCGCGGGCGCTTGGAGGCGATACGGCGGGTTCTTTCGCGAGTTTTTTGGCAACCGGCTCAGCCATGGCCATCCGCCCTCATGCACTATAATGGCGATTATCCCGGACTAGACAGCAGGAATCGCCTTCTAAGCTGCACTATAGTGCAGGCGGCGCGGCGGCGCAAAAGCGTCCTGGCGACGCCGTCTTGGGTTGCTTTATTTCACGTAGTTGTCTGGGTCGCCCCCGCGCACAGCGAACTCAAACTCGCCGGGATTGAGCAACCACAA
>JASHXZ010000796.1 GCA_030043285.1 Xanthobacteraceae bacterium
GGAACGAACAGCCCGCTGCGCTGCAGGTCGGCGGTGATGATCTGGGTGATGCCGTGCGCGGTGTCGGTGTCGGCTGCACTGCCGGGGATCAATTCCGGAATCGCGATCGGCATCGGCTGGAAATTGCCCCCGGTGATGTCGAGGTGCACCTGCGCAGCGGCGCGGCGCACCGGCTGCAGCAGCGCTGCGCCGGCGGCCGTAAGCGCGAGCAGGCGGCGACGCGTCAGCAGAGGACGATGCACGCTTGGGATAGGAATACGATTCATGGTGCTTGCGTCGCTTATCAGTTGGACAGCTCACGTGGATTGAAATTGACCGTAATGTCACGCCATTGCGCGTAATGCTCGGGCTTGAGCATTGTGAATGGCTGGCATTGCAGCAGCGCGCGCTTGCCGCTTTCGGCGAGCGCCGGGCCGAGCGGCGACGCCGAGCCGGCGACCACGATCGGCGGCTGCGCCAACGAGCCGTCCTGCCGGAACAGCACGCGCAGCTCGACGTAAAGATTGGAATCGCTGTCGACGCCGGGCGGCGGGCTCCAGCACTCGCGGATGCGCTGGCGCAGCGCGTCGATTTCGCTCTGCGACAACTTGGCGTCGGCCGGCGCGTTCGGCGCGCCGAGGCTCGCCTCCTGATTCGGCGCACTGCCGGTCGCCAGTTCGCGGCGCGGGTCGCGATGATCGAGCAGCTGGGCGATTTCGCTGGCGTCGTATTTGGGCGACTGCTCCGTCTGCTTCTGCTCGCGCGGTTTCGGCTTGTCTTCCTTCTTCAACAGATCGGCGATCTTGTCCGGCTTGAACTGCGGCTCCTTCTTGTCCGGCTTTTCCGCGGTCTTCGGTTCCGGCTTGGGATCCGGCTTCTGCTCCGGTTTTTGCTGCGGCTTGGGCGGCCCGGTGTCAGTCTTGATCTCCGGCTTGGGCGCCGCTTTGGGCGCGACTTGCTCGACCTCTTTCTGCACGTCGATCTTATCGGCAAGCGGCTTTTTATTGTTCTGGTTCGGCGCGTTCATTTGGCCCAGCGCCGCTTGCGAGAGGTCGTTGTCGGTGACGATCGAGACCGGCACCAGGTTCGGCATGTCCGCGCTCGGCTTCGAGGACGCAAGTGTGATCAGGCCGGCGAGAAAGATCGCCACGTGCCCGCAGCCCGATATCATCCACTCGGACCGCACGCCTAGTCCCCCTGCTTCTCGTTGGTGATGTTCAGGACGGTGCCGTAGCCGGCATCGTGCAGTCGTCCCAACACCCGCGCCACCTCATTATAGCAAAGCTCCTTGTCGGCGTTGACCCATACGGTGGGCGCCGGCTGGCCGGGCGTGTTGGTGGTCTTGATCGCCGCGAACTTGGCCGCGATCTCGTCGAACGTGATCGGCGTCTTGTCGACGAACATGTCGGCCTGGCTCGAGCATTGGCCGCCGCTCTTTTTCAAGGTGAAGGTGAGCGGCGCCTTGTCGGAATTGAGCGTGGTGCCGCCGCGGGTGTCCGGCAGATCGACGCGGATGGTCAGCGTCATCAACGGCGCGGTCACCATGAAGACGATGAGCAGCACCAGCATCACGTCGACGAACGGCGTGACGTTGATCTCGCTCATCACCGAACGGCGGTGACGACCGCGCCGGCCGGCCGACGCTGGGCTCGTGACGCTTGCTGCCATCAGGCTGCCCTCACCCGCGCTCGTCGATCTGCCGCGACAGGATTGCCGAGAACTCGTCGGCAAAGCCTTCCAGGCGTTGCGCCTGGCGGTTCACCTCGACTGTGAACTTATTGTAGAAAATCGTCGCCGGGATGGCGGCAACGAGGCCGATTGCGGTCGCAAACAGCGCCTCGGCGATGCCGGGCGCGACCACCGCCAGCGAGGTATTCTGCGAGGCGGCGATCGACTGAAAGCTCGACATGATGCCGGCCACGGTGCCGAACAGGCCGACAAACGGGCCGGCGGAGCCGACCGTCGCCAGCACCAACAAGCGCCGCTCCATGTGCTCGATCTCGCGCGAAATGGTGACGTTCATCTTCTTCTCGATGCGCGTCTGTAGGCCGGCAAGCGAACGTACGTGCGCCTCGATGCTGCGCTTCCATTCCTCCCAGGCGGCGACGAACAGCGCGTCGGTGGAATGGCCGTCGGCGCGGGCGAACGTCTTGTAGAGCTCCTCGAACGACTGCTCGCCCGACCAGAACGCCTGCTCGAAACGGTCGCCGGCCTTGCGAATGCGCGCGAACAGCCGCGTCTTGTGGAGGGCGATCGCCCAGACCCAGACCGAAGTGGCGAGCAGCCCGGCCATCACCAGCTTGACGATCCAATGGGCGTGCCAGAACAGGGTAACGAGCTCGAGGCTGGACGATGACATCAGGCGTCCCTTGCGCGTCGTTGGCGCGGTTGCGGCCGGATCGCGCCGCAGCCGGACGATCGGGCCGCGGGCCATGCTGTATGCGGTACGCGCCGGGACCTAATGGGCTAGGCCAGGCAGTCGCATCACGCGCGCCGACCAAGACCCGAAATTTCGCGAGAACCCCAAGCCGGACCCGCCACCGGCGGGCCGAAAACAGTCGCGAAACTTGTCTAAACTAGGGCGCAACACCGGTCTTCCCGCCTAACGAAGCCCGAGCGTGCTTAATGGGGGGTTAACGCCACGCTCCCTGGTCCTGCGACACGATCGGCGTGTCGCAAAAATGCGCGAGCCGCCCACGCGACCTCGCGGGGCGGCTCGTAATGTCTGGCACGCCGAAGGCGTTCAAGAGGCTTGCGGCTGCGGGCCCTGCCCCGGATCGGAAGCGCCCTTGCGGCGTTCGGCCATGAACTGGTCGAACTCGGCGCGATCCTTGGCGAAGCGCAAACGCTCGAGAAAGTCCTTGAACTCGCGCTGCTCCTCTTCGAGCCGCTGCAGCGTTTCGGAGCGGTAGTCGTCGAAGGCGCGGTTGCCGCTCGACGGCGGTCCACCCCAGAAGAAGCCGGAACCGCCGCGCTGGCGCGCCCGGTCCATCCGGCCGCGCAGGCGCTCCATCTTCTCCTGCATACGATCCATTTTCGACTGCCAACGGCCCATGTTCTCCTGCCAGTAGCCGCTGCCGCTATGATGTCGACATCCCATTCGTCCACTCCCGAGAATGAAAGCGAGGATCACGAGGCCGAGCGGCCACCAAAAGACGAAGCCGAGAATCATCAGCGCGATCCACGCCGGTTTTCCGAGTTCGTCGAGCTGTTCTACGATTGCCATGGTGGCACCTCGCTTGTGAATGTAAATAACATTTACATTAGGCTCCGCCAGTGTCAAGGGGGCCCCTGCCGCATAATTCACAGGGCTCAGCCAGCCGGCTTTTCGGTCGCCGTCGCGAATCCAAGTCCGCGCAGATAGACCAAAACCCCGGCCTCAAGTAGTTCCTCCGCCGACATCGGCAAGGTGCGCCGTGCCGCATCGCCGCGGCCGAACAGCGATGCGATGCCGTGCGAGATCGACCAGATATGCAGCGCCACCATCAGGGTCGGCGGCCGCTTGGTCGGCGGCATTTCCGCGCACAGCTTTTCGGCCGCGCCACGCAGCACCGCAAAGGCATGGTCGCCGGCTTCGCGCAATTCCGGGCTCGTGGCCAACGGAATGCCGGCCTCGAACATCGCCGAGTAATAGGCTGGCTCGGTGCGGGCAAATTCCAGGTAGGCTTTGCCGAGCCGGTCGAGTGCCGCCAATGCATCGGGACGGCCATCGTCCCAAGCGCGCTTGAGTACCACCTCGAAGCGCTCGAAGCCGCGCAGGGCAACATTGGCCAAAAGCTCGTCGCGGTCGCGAAAATGCCGGTATGGCGCGGCCGGGCTGACGCCGGCCCAGCGCGCTGCTTCAGCGAAAGTGAAGCCGGCCGGCCCCTTTTGCGCGATCAGCTCAAGCGCCGCGCGTAACAGCGCCTCTTTGAGGTTGCCGTGGTGATAGCCGCGCGCCCCGCCGGCTTCTTCACCCTCTCCGCCCCCGCGCTTGGACCAGCTCATGTTAATGGCTTTTACATTAGCCAACCGGCGCCGTCGAGGTTCAACCGCGCCGTCCGCAATTGACGGCAAGACTGCGCACGGGCTTAGTAAACGGCGCAACGCGCTGTGCCCCGTTCAGCAATGACCCTCACTGCAGCCCCTGCCGCGCCGCCTCTGGCCGCGCCGACCGATACCGGCACGCTCGGCGTGCTTTGGCTCAAGCGGCTGTGGTCGCGCGCGCTTGCCGCGCAACAAGGCCGTTTCCTGCCGCCGAGCCTGCACGAGCGGCAGCTCGATTACCTGGTGATCCACGCCCTCGGAGTGGGCCTCGAGCAGACGACGACGTATCTCGGCGACGCGCCGCGTTTTGCCGAGTTCGAACGTTGGATCGCCTCGACCGCCGGCGGCGTGGCGCCGGAGCGAATCGCCCGCATCAATGCCGCCGTGACGGGCGCCGATCCGCCGCCGCAGACCGCGCGCTGGCTCGCCGCCATCGAGGCGAGCGCGCCGGTCTTGACCGCCGCCGATCTCGGCTTCTGGCACGAGCACGGCTACGTCGTGCTGCACGATGCGGTGTCGGCAGAGGTGTACACGGCCGCAGCGCAGGCCGTGTGGGAGCACATCGGCGCGCGTCCCGACGATCCCGACACCTGGTACGGCAAAAGCGATCACGGCATCATGGTGCAATATTTTCAGCACCCGGCATTCGAGGCCGTGCGCCGCTCGCCGCGCATCCACAAGGCATTCGCGCAATTGTGGAGAACCGCCGATTTGTGGGCGACCACCGACCGCGTCGGCTTCAATCCGCCCGAGCGCGACGGCTTCAAGTTTCCCGGACCGCGCCTGCATTGGGATGTCAGCGTGAAAACGCCGATTCCGTTGAGCACCGCCGGCATTCTTTATTTCACCGACACGCCGCCCGAGCAGGGCGCGTTCACCGTGGTGCCCGGTTTCCAGCGCTGGGGCGAAAGCTGGCTCAAAGATTTGCCGCCCGGCGCCGACCCGCGGCAGCAGGACCTTTACGCTTTAGGTCCACGCGCCATCGGCGGGCGCGCCGGCGATCTCATCATCTGGCACCAGGCGCTGCCCCACGGCGCCAGCCCCAACCGCGGCACGCGACCGCGCATGGTGCAATACGTCAACATGTTCCCGGCGCATCACGAAGAGCACGAGGAGTGGATTTAGGGTCAGCTCGTTGGAGCCGCTGTCTGCACAGCAGATGCAGACGACGACCACAGCCTCAGGGCAGCATCCATCGCCGGCGCTTTTACGAGCGCGGCAGCGGCGCGGCGACCCACGGCAGGCGCTCGAACAGGGTCGGCTCGCCGTAACGCGCGCCCTCGATCGAGAGGAGCCGCAGCTTGGTGCGCACGCCGCCCGGCGCGGAAAAGCCGCCCATTTTGCCGCCTGCCGCCAGGACGCGATGACAGGGCACGATGAGCGGCACCGGGTTGCGCGACAACGCCTCGGCGACCTCGCGCGCCAGCTGGCGGTCGCCGAGTTGCTCCGCAATCTCGCCATAGGAGAGCGTGCCGCCCGGTGGAATGGTGCGGGCAACGGCATAGACGCGGCAGTCGAACGCGGCAAAGCCGTCGAGATCGAGCGCTATGGCGCC
>JASHXZ010000797.1 GCA_030043285.1 Xanthobacteraceae bacterium
GAAAGTTGGCATGAGGCTAAGGGCGGCTTGTGACACTGACGTGAATACGACTGCCGCGGCAGGTGCGGCGAAGCGTCATGGGGCGTTCGTCATTCATGGGGGTTCCGTCATTAAAGCGTCATCGTGCCGGGTGCTGATCGATCGCTTCAAATTTGGAGGTTTGCCATGGCCACGTCTGCCGCGAGAACGAGTCCTGCTGCAGACGTGACGGTCGAGGTCAATGGCCGCACTTATGCGGCGCCTAAACGTCCGACCGTCGTGATCGTCGTCGACGGCTTCGACCCGGCGTATCTCGACCATGGTTTCGCCAACGGCACGCTGCCGACGCTGAAATCGTTTCGCGAGCGCGGCTTTGTCGGGGTCGCCGACTGTTCGATGCCGAGTACGACAAATACCAACAACACGTCGATCGTGACCGGCGTGCCGCCCGCGGTGCACGGCATCAACGGCAACTACTATCTCGAAGCCGAAACCGGCCGGGAAATCATGATCACCGACGCGAGCCGTTTGCGCGCCGACATCATTCTTGGCGCGTTCAGCCGCGCCGGCGTGCAAACCGCGGTCGTCACCGCCAAGGACAAGCTGCTCAAGGTATTGGCGCACGGCATGACCGGCATCGGCTTCTCCGCCGAATACGCCGGCCGCGCCAATAGTGCGGATAATGGCATCGCCAATGTCGAGCAAATGGTCGGGCGGGCGCAGCCCGACCAGTATTCGGCCGATCTCTCGTTGTTCGTGCTGGATGCCGGCGTGAAAATCCTGTCGTCTTACCGGCCGCAGCTCATGTATCTCTCCACCTCCGACTACGTGCAGCACAAGCATGCGCCCGGCGAGCCGGAAGCGGATGAGTTTCACCACGCCGTCGACCGCCGCATTGCCGAGCTGATCGCGCTCGGCGCCACGGTCGCCGTGACGGCCGATCACGGCATGAACGACAAGGCCGCGACCGACGGGACGGCCAACGTGATCTATCTCGAGGAAGAGCTGAACGCGCGCTTCGGCGCCGCGACCGTGCGCGTGATTTGTCCGATCGCCGATCCGTTCGTACGCCACCACGGCGCGCTGGGATCGTTCGTGCGCGTGCACCTGCGCCAGCCGGCGGACGTCGCCGCCATGATGGCGTTTGCCCGGACGCTGCACGGCATCGAACTCGTCCTCGATAAGCGGCAAGTTTGCGCCCAGTTCGATCTGCCGCTCGACCGAGAGGGAGATTTCGCCGTCTTCAGCGACCGCGATACCGTCGTCGGGGCGCGACGCGAGGACCACGACCTGAGCCAGCTGGCCGGGCACCGCCTGCGCTCGCATGGCGGCCTTGCCGAGCAAGAAGTTCCGTTCCTGCTGTCGCGGCCGCTCAACGCCGCGTACCGCAAGCGCGCGAACGAACAACGCTTGCACAACTACGACATCTTCGATTTTGCCCTCAACGGCGTCGCCCAAGACGCGCGCACGCATCGCTAGACGGACCCAACGGCAAATGCGCAAAGCCCGAGCCGCTGTTTACGAAGCGCCGAATACGCCGTTCGTTCTCAAGGAATTTCCGGTTCGTCCGGCACGGCGCGGCGAAGTGCTGGTGCGGGTCACCATGTCGACCATCTGCCGCTCGGATATCCATTCTTATGAGGGCCGGCGGCCCAATCCATGTCCGGGTATTCTCGGCCACGAGATCATCGGCGTCATCGAGGAAATCGGGGAGGGGGTCGATACCGATATGCGGGGCGACCCGCTCAAGGTCGGCGATCGCATCACCTGGAGCGAATATTTCTTCGACGGCCAGTGCTACTACCGCGAAGTCCTCGACATGCCGCAGAAGTGTCACGGCGTGCGCAAATACGGCCATGATCTCGCGGACCAGGACCCGCACTTCCTCGGCGGCTTTGCCGAATACTGCTACATTCTTCCTGGCACCTGGATCCTGAAACTCCCCGACGAACTAACCGACGAGGAGGCCACCCCGCTCAATTGCGGTGTGGCGACGATGGCGTCAGTGACCGAAGCTGCGGAAATCGCCCTTGGCGACGCGGTCGTCGTTCAAGGCTTGGGCCTTCTTGGTCTGTACGGCGCGGCGATGGCGAAGGTCCGCGGCGCGCGCTGCGTCATCGGTCTCGATGCTGTGGCGAGCCGCCTCGAGATCGCGAAAAGATTCGGCGTCGATCACGTCATCGATATCGCGCGCGTTCCAGCGCAAGCCGTCATTGATCAAGTGCGCAAGCTTTGCCGGCCCGATGGCGCCGACGCGGTGATCGAAGTTTGCGGGGTGCCGGATGTCATCCCGCAGGGTCTGGCGATGTTGCGCACTGGCGGTCGCTATGTGCTCGGCGGCCTGGTCAATCCCGGCGCCGACGTGACGATCGACGCCAACATGCTGGTCAAGCGCTGGATCACGCTCCGCGGCATTCACAACTATCATCCACGGCATCTGATCCAGGCGCTCGACTTCGTTATGACGAACCGCACGCGCTTCCCGTTCAAGGACGTCGTCGATTCGAAATTTGCGTTGGCCGACCTCGACGCTGCGTTCAAGCGAGCCTCGGAGCGCACCGTGCTCCGCGCCGCCATCGTTCCCGCGCTGGCAGGATAACGCGTGCAGTCTCCGGCGCTCAATTTCCGTCCGCGCGGCCTTTACATCGGCGGCCGTTGGGTCGCGCCGGCCGGTGGCGGAACGTTTCCTTCGATCAATCCATCAAACATGGAAAAACTCGCGGATATTCCGTCCGCCGGCGAGGTCGATGTCGATCTGGCAGTCCAAGCCGCCAAAGCCGCTTTCAAGGAGTGGTCGCGCGTGCCGATCAAGGAACGCGCCCGCTGCCTCACGCTGTTGGCCGAGCGCATCGAGCAGAACGCCGACGAACTCGCGCTGTTCGACGCGGTCGATTCCGGCAATGCCATCGTCGGCATGCGCGGCGACATGATCTGGACCGCCGAGTGGCTGCGCTATTGCGCCGGCCTCGTCACCGAAATCAAGGGCGAGACGTTTTCGCAAGGTGACCGCCATCTCAATCTGACGCGCCGGCAGCCGTTCGGCGTCGTCGCCAAGATCAACCCGTTCAACCATCCGTTTCGGTTCTGCGCCGAAAAGGCGGCGGCGCCGCTCGCCGCCGGCAATACGGTCGTGATCAAGGGCTCGGAGCAGGCGCCGCTATCCAGCCTTCGCCTCGGCGAATTGTGCGACGGACTGTTTCCTCCGGGCGTGGTCAACATCATTGCCGGCGACGGCAAGGTCGGTTCGGCGCTGGTGCGGCATCCCGATGTGCGGCGGATCGGCTTCGTCGGCTCGGTGCCCACCGGCCGCGTCATCGCCCAGGAGGCGGCGGTCGGCCTCAAGCGCGTCAGTCTGGAACTGGGCGGCAAAAATCCGATCGTGATTTTTCCCGATGCCGATCCCACGACGGCAGCGGCAGCAGCCATCAAGGGCATGAACATGAACCGGCAGGGGCAATCGTGCAGCTCCACATCGCGGGTTTTCGTGCACGCAGCGCTGCACGACGAGGTCGTCGCCGAGCTCGTGGCGCTGGCGGACGCGCTGCCGATCGGCCTGCCGTGGCTCAAGGAGAACGACGTCGGGCCGATCGTCTCGCAGCGCCAATTCGACCGCGTCAAGGGCTTCATCGAATCGGCCAAAGCGGAAGGCGCGCAATTGCTCACCGGCGGCGGCAAACCGTCCGATCCGGCACTCTCGGCCGGCCTGTTCATGGCGCCGACCGTATTCGATCAGGTCACGCCGGCGATGCGGATCGGCCGCGAAGAAATATTCGGCCCGGTCATGTCGGTGATGATCTGGGACGATTACGAAGACATGCTGGCGAAGGTGAACGGCGTCGAATACGGCCTGACCGCGGCCATCGTCACCAACGATCTCGCCAAAGCGATGGAGACCGCGGAGCGGATCGAAGCAGGCTACGTCTGGATCAATTCCAGCGGCCGCTATATCGGGGCGCCGTATGGCGGTTGGAAGCAAAGCGGCATCGGCGAGGAAGAGTGCTTCGACGAGATCCTCAGCTACACGCAGGTCAAGAACATCAACATGCGATGGTGAGCTTTGCCTGACCGATGCGTGCTCACATCGATCAAGCGCTCATCGCCCGCAGCCTCTGGCGCGGCATTTGGAGGGGAACGGCTGCGTGTGCCGAGCGGCCGAGCGCTACATAGCGAAACTCGGCCCGCTTCATATGCTCGATGTCGTAAATGTTGCGCAGATCGACGATCAGCGGCTGGGCCATCACGCGCCTTAAGTGAACGAGATCGAGCGTGCGGAATTGCTGCCACTCGGTGGCAATGACCAGAGCCTCGGCGCCATCAGCGGCGGCGTAAGCGCTGTCGCAATATTCGACGGCGGGCAGCGCCAGCTTCGCCTGCTCCATACCGGCCGGATCGTAAGCGCGCACCGTGGCGCCGAGATCCTGCAGGCCCGCGATCAGCGCGGTTGCCGGCGAATCGCGCGTATCGTCGGTGTCCGCCTTGAACGTCAAACCAAGCACGCCGATGGTCTTGCCGCTGACCGACCCGTCAAGCGCCGCGGCGACCTTGCGCGCCATGGCATGCTTGCGGGCTTCGTTCACCGCACACGCCGTCTCGATCACGCGCAACTGCATGCCGTGATCATGCGCGGTCTTGATCAGCGCCAGCCCATCCTTGGGCAGGCATGAGCCGCCGATACCGGGGCCGGCGCGTAGGAATTTCGGACCGATGCGTTCATCGAGGCCGATACCGCGGGCGACGTCCTGGACATCGCCACCGACACATTCGCACAGATCGGCTATTTCGTTGATGAAGCTGATTTTGGTGGCCAGAAAGGCGTTGGCGGCGTATTTGATCAGCTCCGCGTTGCGACGACCGACATGGACGAACGGCGCCACGTCAAGGAGCGGCCGGTAGACGTCGGCGAGCACGGCGCGGGCACGCGCGTCGTCGGTGCCGATGACGACACGGTCGGGATGCTTGAAATCCTTGATCGCGGTGCCTTCGCGGAGAAATTCCGGGTTGGAAACCACAACGATATCCGCGTTCGGCCGGCGCGCGCGAACAATGCGCTCGATCTCGTCGCCGGTGCCGACCGGAACCGTGGATTTGGTGACCAGAATCGCCGTGTCGGCGAGCAGCGGCGCTATGTCTTTGACCGCCTCATAAACAAAGCTCAAATCGGCGTGGCCGTCGCCGCGACGCGATGGCGTGCCGACCGCGATCAAGACGACATCAGCTTCGGCAATAGCGGCCGAATCCGCCGCGAAAGTAAGACGGCCCTGGCGGACATTCGCCTCCACGAGCGCGTCGAGGCCTGGCTCGAAGATCGGAATCTCACCTCTGTTGAGGGCCGCGATGCGGCGGCTGTCCTTGTCGATGCAGGTGACATGATGGCCAAAATCGGCAAGGCAGACCCCGGATACAAGGCCGACATATCCGACGCCAATCACGGCAACGCGCAGCCTGGTGTCGCCGTTGCGAAGATAAGGGCCGCTCTGCGGAAGCGCCTTTGCGGGATCGCGCCACATTCGATCAGCTCCTCTTGTTTGGTCCGGGGCCGTACAAGCTCTGCAGCAACGCCGAGCGGGACAAACGCCGCCAGTCGGACATCGGCCCGCAATGCGCAACGTAACGGTCCAGTGCCGAAGCGCTGCTCTCGTCGCCCAGGCTTTTAGCCCGCGGCACGTGACGGCGGTGTGACTCTGAGGGGTGCTTCGTTCAAAAAATGTTCAAAAAAATGCCGACACGGTCTGTCCAACAACAAGTCTCGGTCCGCCCGAAGCCGAATCCGTCCTTCGCCGCGTAACAATAGTGTCGTAGATCGATGGGAGAGTGCGGCAGCGAATCACCGCGCCGTGCTGGAGCAGCATCACCTTGGATGGCGCCTCGAATGTGCTGAGCGCCATCGCGACGGCGGCCCGCAAGCGAATTGGATGGAGTACCCTTACCGGCGCCGCCAGCCTCGCAATTGTCGCGGTATCCACGGTCGCACTGTACAAGCTGCTGCACGGCATCGACGTTCAAATTTTTGTTGCTGCTCTGAGAGCTCAGTCGCCCCGGGGCCTGCTGCTGGCGGGCGGGTTTGTCATCGCCAGCTATTTTATGCTGACGTGCTACGACGTATTTGCTTTACGCGCGATCGGCCGCAACGCCATACCGTATCGGGCGGCCGCCTTGGCGAGCTTCACGAGCTACACGATCGGACACAATGTCGGCGCGACCACCTTTACCGCTGGCGTCATCCGTTATCGTGTTTATGCTTTCTGGGGCTTACGGATTCGCGATATCGCCGCTATCGCCTTCATTACCAGTCTCACCTACTGGCTCGGCAACGCACTTGTGCTTGGTTTCGCATTGCTGGCGGCGCCGGACGCAGTCGGCAGTCTCGATCGGTTGCCGATGCCGGGCAACCGCCTGATCGGGTTGGCGCTGCTGATCGGCCTTGCCGGCTATTTCCTGTGGCTTCTCTCCAGTCCACGCCGCCTCGGTACGTCGAACTGGCAAATTATCGTCCCCGGGCCGCGGTCGACGCTTGTGCAGCTAGCCATCGCCAGTCTTGACCTCGTGTTCGTCACCCTGGCGATGTATGTGCTGCTGCCGCCGCAGCCGGCGCTCGATTTTCCGCATTTGCTGACGATTTTTGCCACCGCCTTGCTGATCGGCGTCGCCAGTCATGCGCCGGGCAGTCTCGGCGTGATGGAAGCCGTCATGCTTCTCGGTCTGCCGCAATTCCAAAAGGAGGAATTGTTGGCTTGCCTCCTGACCTTTCGTCTCCTTTACTTTGTCCTGCCATTTGCCATCGCGGTGCTTTTGTTGGGTCTGCGTGAATGTCGCAAGGTGTTAGGCGGAGTTCGCTCGAGAAGGCGCCTGCTGTCGTCGCTTTATGTCTTGCGCAGGACTGTGAGACGGCCGCCGGCCGAAAGAGGCCGCAGCTTGGCCCGGGCGCATTCTGAACTTGGGCAGCGCGGCCACAGGAGAGCACGTGAAGAGACTTTATACGGCGACCGTTAACTCACTGCGCGGGCTGCGCTATGGCTTGCGCCACGAAACCGCCCTGCGTGAAGAGCTGATCGTGCTTGCGGCGGCTGTACCGCTCGGCATCCCGATCGCCCCGACCTGGGTCTGGTACATCGCCATGATCGGGGCGCTGCTCGGCCTTCTGAGCGTCGAGTTGTTGAATACGGCCATAGAGAAGCTCGCCGACCATACGACCCAAGAGCGCCATCCCCAGATCGGGATGATCAAGGATTATGGCTCGGCCGCGGTGTTGTGCATGCTGTGCGTCGCGGCGCTGATATGGATCGCGGCAATTGCCCTGCGTCTTGGCCTGTTTTCACCATGACTGCGTCAATTGCTAATGCGCGTTAACCGATAGTGTCATTGTGCTGCAATGGAACGCAATTACGCAGCATGCGGGCAACAAATAGGCGTGATTCGTGGAATTTGAGCACGGCACGATCGGGTTCCGCACGCTCTTCATTTCCGACGTTCACCTCGGTGCGCGCGGTTGCCAGGCCGAGCGCCTGCTCGATTTCCTGCGCTATCACGACGCCCACACCATCTACCTGGTTGGCGATATCGTCGACGGCTGGCAGCTGCGCTCGGGCTGGTACTGGCCGCAGGACCACAATGACGTAGTGCAGAAGCTGCTCCGCAAGGCCCGCAAGGGCACCCGCGTCATTTATCTTCCCGGCAATCACGACGAGTTCCTACGCCAATATTACGGCACCCACTTCGGCGGCATCGAAGTGGTGGAGACGGCCATTCATCAGTCGGCCGACGGCCACCGCTATCTGGTCGTGCACGGCGATATGTTCGATCTCGTGGTCAAGCACGCGCGCTGGCTCGCGCTGCTCGGCGACACGGCCTACGATTTCGCGCTTTTTGTCAATCGCTACTTCAATGCGATTCGCCGACGCCTGGGATTTTCGTACTGGTCGCTGTCGCAATGGGCCAAGCATAAGGTCAAGAACGCGGTGAATTACATCGGCGCGTTCGAGCAGACCCTTGCCGCCGAGGCGCAGCGCCACAAGGTCGACGGCGTGATCTGCGGTCATATCCATCATGCCGTAATCCACGACCATTTCGGCATCCGCTACATCAATTGCGGCGATTGGGTCGAAAGCTGCACCGCGGTTGCCGAGCATGCGGACGGACGCTTCGAGATCATCACCTGGACTGGAGAGCAAGACGTCGCCGGCCCGCCTGCCCAGGCGCCCAGCCCCGGGCTCAAGCAAGAAACCGGAATGGCGGCCTAAGCGCACGGCGACGGCACGCAAGTGCAAGCCGGCGTCAACCGTGCCGGATTTTCAGAGCGAGAATTGCGGTCGTTATTGCCAACGTGGCGGCGCTTGAACCGATCAGCGGGGCGTCCGCGATGGCGAGGCCGTAGATGAGCCAGAGCAGGACGCCTGCAACGCAGAGTAGCGTCCCCGACATTGAAATGGCCCGCGCTTCGCGACTGCGAAGGATTTTCAGCGCTTGCGGTACCCAGCACAACGTCGTCATGACGGCGGCAGTTGTGCCGATGGCATCGACCAAAGCTGGAGTCTCAAGCATGTCCTGTTTCGTCGAGCGAATCGGTGCGATTGCGCCTTATCGACCCATTCCATGTGGCTCTCATGACAAGCGGCATCGACGGGCATGTGCATTGAGGGGAAATCGGCCCTGCTGTCATCAGGCAGTCATCAGTAAAGCCTAGAATCATCAATGCGTTGCGACAGACGCCGGAAAGTGCGGCAAATCATGATTGTATCCGATCACACCACCAAGGTGTTCGACGCCGATCTGATCAAGCTCACCCAAAAAGTCGCCGAGATGGGCGGCTTCGCCCAGCGGCAGGTCATCGACGCCATGGACGCGCTGGCGCGGCGCGATTCGGTTCTCGCCCAGCAGGTCATCGCGGCGGACGGAACGGTCGATGAGTTCCAGCGGCAGATCGAGCAAAGAGCCGTCGAGACGATTGCGTTGCGCCAACCGATGGCGGTCGACTTGCGCTCCCTGGTTGCGATCATGCGGATAGCCAACGACCTCGAGCGGATCGGCGATTTGGCGAAGAATATCGGCAAGCGCGCGATCGCCATGCGCAACGAATATCCGGCGCGAACCCTGGCGCGCGGCCTGCACCACATGACGACGCTTGCCGTCGCCCAGCTGAGCGTGGTGCTCGACAGCTTCGTCGGTCGCAGTGCGCCGAAAGCGCTCAAGGTTTGGGAAGACGACAGGAACATCGATGCGCTTTATGTATCGCTGTTTCGCGAATTGCTTACCTACACGATGGAGGACCCGGGTTCGATTTCGATCTGCATTCACCTTCTGTTTTGCGCCAAGAACATCGAGCGGATCGGCGATCACACGACCAATATCGCCGAGGCGGTTCACTACATGGTCGAAGGCCACGCCATTGCCGGCGAGCGGCCGAAGGGCGACCCGTTCGGCTTTGCGGGGGAAGCACGCGGCAGCCTTGTCGTCACCGCCTAGTCGCGCGGGCGTTGTCACGGCATTCGCATCAGCGGCTGGCCGAATCGAATCATCGCGCCGTTCTGGACATTGTCGCAGAGCGAGAAGCTGCCCGGCGCGAACACGATGATCGTCGAGCCGTGCTCGAACCACCCCAATTCGTCGCCCTTGCGGAACTCGGCGCTGCAAAAGGCCGTCCCACCGCCGTTGCTCTTGAGGCGTTCGAGGTCGAAGAAATTCAGGCGGATGCCGGAAACCAGGATGGCTCCGACCGGCACCAGACTGATGGCATCACCGGTCGCGAGCCTGGCGTGCAGCACGGCGCGCTCGTTCTTGCAATAGAGTTTGTCGACGCGCCGCAGCGCGGCCGGATTGACGTTCCAGCTGTCCCCCGCAATGTAACCGACCCGCTCGATGCGGCAGTCGTGAGGAGCGTGGAACCGGTGATACATCGCCGATGTCAGACGCAGCGTCACATAGCAGCCGTCGCGATGCGATTCGACGAGCCTTCGATCGCAGAGGAGCTCCGTCAGTGCGTAGCTTCTGCCCTTGATCTGATAGAGCTTGGTGCCGCAGATTCGCCCATGCGCGCCGACAATGGCGTCGCATGGGCTGACCAGAACGTTTGCCGCCGGGTCGATCGGCCTCGCTCCGCGCTTTAATCGACGCGTGAAGCAATCATGCATGCTGCGGAATTCGGCGCTGTCGGCCTCGCTCAAATCGAGGCCGGAGAAATAGCGCCACAGGCCGATCGACACGTCCCGGACCAGCGGCTGCTCGATGCGGCTGAACCAGCCGACGAATCGGCTCAACGACCGGCGCGGCAGACGGTTGGTGACCAGGAAGTTGACGTCGTCCTGGTGCAAAATCCGCAGCAGGCGGCTCTTGACTGTCATGTCGGTGTAAACTCCCCGCGCTATAGCCTGATTCGATGGATTGGCACGGCCTGACATTGGCCACTTGCGGCGTCAGCACGGCCGTTCTGGCGGCCTCGCTGGCGACGGTGAAGCGCGGCGTGTGGCCCGGCGCCGGCAAACATCCGTCGCTCGCCGGACACGTCCGTTTCGCGAAACGCATTGCGTCGCTGGTACGCTTTTACGAATACGATGAGAGCCGGTTCTTTTGCGCGGACGATGCGCCGCCGCAAGTCGCCGCCTGCCGTCGCGCCGGCTTCATGCGGCTTGCCGCGCTTTATCAGACGCGTTTTGCCAAGACCGCCGCGCTTGGCGCCGAGGCGCAGAGCGGCATCTCCGATTTGCAGTTTACCGCGGCCTATCGCGTGCCATTCCAGTTCAGCGGCTTCGTGCGCCGGCATCTCAAAATTGGAACTTTCGTGCAATCGTCCGCGGGCGTCACCGTGGAGGATATCGACGGCAATCGCTTCTATGATTTGACCGGTTCCTACGGCGTCAACGTCCTTGGCTATGATTTCTACAAGGGAGCGATCGCGCGCGCGGTCGAGCGCGTGCAGACGCTTGGTCCAGTGCTCGGAGCCTACCATCCGATCGTTGTCGACAATGTGCGGCGGCTGCAACAGATTTCCGGACTCGACGAGGTCTCGTTCCACATGTCCGGAACCGAGGCGGTCATGCAAGCGGTGCGGCTTGCGCGCTATCACACCAAGCGGCCCACCCTCGTGCGTTTTGCCGGCGCCTATCACGGCTGGTGGGGCGACGTGCAGCCCGGCATCGGTAACCCGTTGCCGGCCCAGGACACTCTTACGTTGCGGGATCTTTCGGAAGGGGCGTTGCGCGTTCTGAAACGGCGGGGCGATATTGCCTGCGTTCTGGTGAATCCGCTGCAGGCGCTGCATCCCAATGCGAATGCGCCGACCGATTCGGCGCTGCTCGACAGCGCACGCAGCGCGGATTTTGACAGAGAGGCCTACGCCGAGTGGCTGCGGCGATTGCGCGCCGTATGCAGCGAACAGAACATCGTGCTGATTTTCGACGAGGTGTTTGTCGGCTTCCGGCTGGCACTCCGCGGCGCCCAGGACTATTTCGGGGTCGCCGCCGACCTCGTCACCTATGGCAAGACGGTCGGCGGCGGCTTGCCGGTCGGCGTCATTTGCGGCCGCAAGGAGCTGATGAGGCGCTTCCGCGACGATCGGCCGGCCGACATCTGCTTCGCCCGCGGCACGTTCAACTCGCACCCCTACGTCATGGCGGCGATGAACGAATTTCTTCGCTACATCGACACGCCGCAGGCGCGCGAGCTTTATCGCGATCTCGACGCGACCTGGAACCACAGGGCGTCGCGGCTCAACGGACGGCTGGCGGAGCAGGGCTTGCCGGTGCGGGTCGTCAACATGTCCTCGATCTGGACGGTCTGCTATACGCAGCCGAGCCGATACAATTGGATGCTGCAATATTACCTGCGTGCCGAGGGTTTGGCGCTGGCATGGATCGGCACCGGCAGGCTCATTTTCAGCCTCAATTATACCGATGCCGATTTTGATGCGGTGGCCGATCGCTTTGTCGCTGCCGCCAAGACGATGAACGAAGACGGTTGGTGGTGGTGCGACCCGGCGATGACGAACGGCTCGATCAAACGCGCGATCTTCAAGGAGATGATCGCGCATCGCTTCCTGCCCGAGCCTCGCAAGCGCAAAGCCGCGTGATCGGCTCTCAACTCGCCCGGGGCAATTCCTCGGCGGTCTCCTCGTCCCATTCGCTGCCGATGCCGGGATCGATCAGCTCGCCGCGCAGCAGCGCCAGCGGCGCCTTGTGATAGAGCTTGATGTCATGGAACGGGTCGGTGAGAATCTTGGTGGCCCAGACAAGTCCGGTCTGCACGTCCTTGATGAGGAATAATTGGACAGTGCGGAATAGGACGCCGCCGACGCCGAGGCCGAGCCAGATCATTCCGACCTGGCGGACGAGCTCGGTTTTGCTGGTGGCGGGCGAAAATAAGCCGAAAAAAGTCGGATTGAAGTAAAGCGACAGCGGCGACAGCGCCCAGATCGTCAACAGCACGACCTTGCGCTGCAGATTGTAGCCGACCTTGATTTCCTCCTTGTATTCGTGGCTGGCGTCGTTGACCTCGTCATAACCCTTCGGCTCGAAGAAGAAATGCCCGGTCTGCCGCGTCGTCATCGCGACCAGCCAGCCGGCCAGCGCCGACACGGCGGGATCCTTGAACAGCATTACATAAGAAAACAGGAAGCTCAGCGCGCTGACGAAATGCAGCGATTGATTGACCCTGCTGTGATGATAATAGCGATGATCATCCCATCGCTGGATTCGCAGTGTTTCAAGAAAGCCGGCCATAAGTGCCCTCCACGTTAAGGTCGTCGGGCAACGCTATGGCGATTCGATGAATCCAGCATGACAGTCCCGAATCGGGACAATTCCAGCAGTGAAGAGACGATGGAAAACGTATGCGTCTAGGCAGCCGGCACGCGGTTGCGGTAGCAAGCCGGGCGCGAGCTCACGCAACGGCGCGCGTCGGCGTTGCCGTGTCTTGCCCGCTGGAGGCGCCATCGCCTTTGGTGAAGCGGATCAGCGAGAAATGACCGAACGGCGGCATGGCGCGGCGCTCAATGAGCTGCACGCCGTTGGTCTTTTCCGCCCACTGGGCATAGCGCTGGAACGAAAATTCGGTGCGCCAGCCGAGCTTCCGCGCCGCCGGCGCAAACCACTTCTCGAGCGCCCGCCGCAAGCCGGCCTCGGCGCCGACGCGGCTCACCAGGACGATTTCGCCGCCGGGGCGGAGCACGCGGGCGAATTCGTCAAGGGTCGCTTCAGGATTGGGCACCGTGGTGATGACGTACTGCGCCACGATGACGTCGAACGAAGCGTCGGGGAAATCCAGATGCTCGGCATCCA
Organism: Xanthobacteraceae bacterium; assembly: GCA_030043285.1. Taxonomy (GTDB): domain Bacteria; phylum Pseudomonadota; class Alphaproteobacteria; order Rhizobiales; family Xanthobacteraceae; genus BOG-931. The sequence continues at coordinate 13,245 of JASHXZ010000797.1, forward strand.
TGACCAGCAGCGCTTCGACGTTGGCCAAGCCCAGCTCGGCCACGCGCTGCTGCGCCTTGCGCAGCATCGGTTCGGAAATATCGACGCCGCAGATGCGCAGGTTCGGCGAGTAATACGGCAGCGATAATCCGGTCCCGACTCCCACTTCGAGGACCCGGCCGCCGACGCGCTCGGCGGCGGCGATCGCGGCGTGGCGTCCCTGTTCGAACACGGCGCCGAACACGAGGTCGTAAAGCGGTGCCCAACGTGCGTACGCCTTGGTGATGGTCTCTTTGTCGAGTTCGGCGTGCAGCGCGTCAGTCATGGCGTGTCCTCTCGTTCTGTCGGTCTCAATTCAATTAGCCGAGCGCCTGACCGGGCAACTCGACGGCATTCGCAACGCGAACATCGGCGGTGGCGACCTTGCGGACATGCCCGATGAATTGTCGGGCGCTGTTCTCCCAGGAATATTGCAGCGCGAAGTCGCGGCACGCCTGGCGTGA
>JASHXZ010000798.1 GCA_030043285.1 Xanthobacteraceae bacterium
ACGGTCGCCGGGTTCGCCGGCGCTTGCGCCTGCGCGAATGCGCGCGCACCAGCGACAAGGCAAATGGCTCCCGTAGCGGCGCCGAAGAAACGCAAAGAACGTTTGAGCGAAATACCGCCCGGTCGACACCCTCGACTACGCCTTGGCACCCCGACGCCCCCATACTTTAAATCTAGAACAATGAAAAACTGTATACCGACCAAATATTTCTTAGCATCCGAAAGGATCGCTGCTCAATGACAATTGCAGCGATGAAAGTTATAATCGCTCAAAACTGACTTTGTTTGATGACAGTTGCGCGACCTCGCAGCATGTCGGCTGCCGCCTCGAGCACGGCCTCCACAGCCGGACGGCGATAGCTCCATTTCGGGTCGAGCAGCGGCGGCTGCACGATCATTGTGGCATTGGCTTCGAAGAACAAAACCTCGCCGGCCGCGTTCAACGCAAAATCGACGCCGCCGTAATCGAGCGCGAGCACGTCGCGCAGACGCTCCAGCGCCGTGACGGCTTTGTCGCCGATGCTGGCGATGTTTTGCAGGAACGCGGCGTCGAGCGCGCGGTGGTCGGGACGGTCGGCCATGTCTGCGGTGAAATAATGAACCTTCCAGTCGCGGGACAGCGCCAGGTGCAGCGGATAGAGCTGGCGATCGATGATCATGACGCGGTATTTGCGGAACATCCCGGCATCGTCGCGCGCATCGAGCTGTTCGATCACCCAGAGCTCTTCGCCCGGGAGCGTCGCTGCGGCGGCCGCGAGCGCGCCTGCCGTCTCGACGCGAACGAAATGACGGCCGGTGTGAAATCCGGGGCTGCGCAGCAGCAGCGGAAAGCCAAATCCATAAGCCGCGACGGCGGCGGCGCCTTGCGCACCGGTCAGCATCTCGCGGCGCAACGTCGTCATCCGCGGCACGACGATATCTTGCAGCCCGCGCAGGCGCTCGGCATTCGCCGCGCGGCCCGAGCGGAGGACCGCACGCGGGTGATTGATCACCGGCCGTGGCGAGTGCGCCACGATCGCGAGCGCCGCTTGCAGCCCTTCGCGACAGAGATCCGCGTCGCCGATGCTGTTGAAGACCACATCATGCGGCGGCAGCGGCGCATCGGGCTCGGCATATTCGGCGACCACGACGGTGGTTTGAAAGACCCGGTCGTCGATCAGCGCGCCGGTCGGGACATTGCCGCCTGCGGCGGAAACCAGAAGCAGGACGCGGATCGGCGCGGCATGTCCGCGATAGGGCAGGGCTGTCACGGCATGACCCTTGAATCCCAGATCGCGACTTCGGCGCGCGTTGGCCTCATCGCCAAGCTCCACCAGCAGATTGCCGATGCCGCGATGGGCATGGATGTGCCCGGGATCGAGCCGCAGCGCCGCCTCGAAGTGATTTCGCGCCGCGCCAAACTCGCCGAGCAGCAACAACAGATTGGCCAGGTTGACATGGCCGTTGGGATTGTCCGGATGATGCCGCACCGCGGCCCCGAACAAAGAGCGCGCCGCTTCGCAATATCCGGCTTTGAGAACCAAGGTGCCGAAATCGTTGAGCGCCGCGGAATGGTCGGGCTTGCGGCGCAGCAGTTCGAGATAATCGGCTTTGGCCTCCTCGAATAGACCTTGTTCGCGCAACAGGCTGGCGCGCTCGAAGCGCGCGGCGTCGTCATCCGGCGCGCGCTCTAGCAAGTGATCGAGGGCGTGCAAGCGCGGTATGCGCGCCGGCAGCGGCGGCGGCAACGGCTCGGCCGCGGCGCTGCCGGTCATGCTAAATGCTCGCCACGGTCTTGAGCCGCACCCGCGGATGGATCTCGGTCTGCGCCAGCACGCTGGTCTGGGCGCGGAAGCGCTCGATGATGCCGCGCACGAACGGCCGGATGCCGCCGGACGTCACCAGCACCGGGGCTTCGCCGTCGCGGCCGGCCTGGTCGAATTTTTCCCGCACCGCATTGATGAACTCGGTCAGCTTCGACGGCTGCATGGCAAGCGTGCGCTCGTCGCCCTGGCCGACGATCGATTCGGCGAATGTTTGCTCCCATTTGGCGGTCAGCGCGATGATCGGCAGATAGCCGGCGCCGCCGGTGTGCTGGGCGCAGAGCTGCCGCGACAGCCGCGCCCGGACGTGCTCGGCGAGATTTTGCGGGTTGCGCGTTGCCGAAAGCCCGTCGGCAATGCCCTCGAGGACGGTCGGCAGATCGCGGATCGAGACACGCTCGGCCAAAAGAATCTGCAGCACGCGCTGAATACCCGACACGGTGATCTGCGACGGCACGATGTCCTTGACCAGGTCGCTCTGCTCCTTCGGCAATTCTTTGAGAAGCTTCTGCACCTCGCCGTAGGACAGCAGCTCGGCCATGTTGGCTTTGATGAGCTCGGTCAGATGCGTGGCCAGCACGGTTGCGGCATCGACCACGGTGTAGCCTTTGACCGACGCTTCTTCCTTGAGCGAGGCATCGATCCAGGTTGCCGGCAGGCCGAAAGTCGGCTCGACAGTGTGCATGCCCGGCAAGCCGACCTGCTTGCCGGCCGGATCCATCACCATGTACTGGCCGTGCCAGACCTTGCCGTTGCCGGCATCGACCTCCTTGATCTTGATCACATAGGCGTTGGCATCGAGCTGGACGTTGTCGAGGATGCGCACCGCCGGCATGACGAAGCCCATCTCGACGGCGAGCGAACGGCGCAGCGCCTTGATCTGCTCGGTCAGCCGCTCCGAGCCGTCGGGCGCGTTGACCAGCGGCAACAGCGCGTAGCCAAGCTCGACTTTCAGATCGTCCATCTTCAGCGCCGCCGTGACCGGCTCCTCGGCGGTCGGCGCTTTGGCGCCTTCAGCCTTCGCGGCGTCGGCCGCGGCGGCCTGCTTGCCGCGCTTGTTTATCAGGTAAGCCAGCGCTCCGGCGCCGCCGCCGAGCGCGAAGAACGGCAGCATTGGAATGCCAGGGAGCAGCCCCATCGCCAGCATGACGGCGGCCGACATGCCGAGCGCCTTCGGGTAGCCGGACAATTGCGACAAGAGCGCCTTGTCGGCGGCGCCGCTGATGCCGGCCTTGG
>JASHXZ010000799.1 GCA_030043285.1 Xanthobacteraceae bacterium
ACCGCGGACGTATCCACCGCGTGGCGCGCACCGCCGCCACCAATCTTGCGAATGGCGCCGGCGAGATCGTCGGAGCTGCGGGCGTTGATGGTATGGGTGGCGCCGAGATCGCGCGCCAGCGCAAGGCGATGGTCGTGAACATCGACCGCGACGATCGGATCGCAGCCGGCGATCTTCGCCGCCATCAGCGCCGACAACCCGACGGCCCCGACGCCGAACACGGCGAAGCTGTCGCCGGCCGCCGGCTTTAAAACATTGAACACAGCGCCGGCGCCGGTCTGGCCGCCGCAGGCGAGCGGACCGAGGCGTTCGAGCGGCGCATCGTTGCGCACCTTCACGGCATAACGCTCCTGCGTCAGCGCGAACGTGCCGAACGACGATTGCTGAAAGAACGCGCTGTAGAGCGGCGCGCCGCTTTTCGCCAACAGCGTCGAGCCGTCGGCCCGCGTGCCGGCCGATTTGAGGCTGCGGCCGTGCAGGCAATAATTCGGCATCTGCCGGGCGCAATTGGCGCAAGCGCCGCACCACGGATACGACATCACGACGTGGTCGCCCGGCGCCAGCGAACGCACCGCGCTGCCGACCGCGTGAACCACGCCGGCGCCCTCGTGGCCATACACGGCCGGATAGGGGCTCTCGTAATAGCCATCGCGGGCATGCAGATCGGTCTGGCACAGACCGCTCGCCACCACGCGCACGATCACCTCGTCGGCGCGTGGCTCGCACAGCTCGGCCGTCTCGATGACGAACGGGCCGGATCTTTGGTGCACGACGGCGGCTTGGATTTGCATGGGACTTCTCCGCGCCTCTCGTCATTGCGAGGAGCCCGAAGGGCGACGAAGCAATCCAGCTTCAGTGCGCCCCGCCCTGGATTGCTTCGCTTCGCTCGCAATGACGAATCAATATTGCCGGAATATGCGCCAGAGATAAACCTGATCGCTTCGCGCCGTCGATCGCAATGGCTAGCTAAAATTTCAAAAAGATTTTTCTGTCAAGGGTCTTCGACCGCCGAAGGCGGCGCTTCGCGCCCTTGACAGAAAAATCTTTTTGAAATTACGGACGGCCATTGCGATCGACGGCTTTCTCTGATCGAGAAGAATCTGCTCGACGATCACCTACCGCCGGCCGCCATCTGCGCCAGCAGCGCGGCGGTGGGCCAGCAGTCGAGCTTGAGCCCGTTGCGCTTCTGATATTCGCCGAGCGCAGCGCGGGTGAGCATGCCGGCCTTGCCGTCGATCTTGTCGTGATAGTAACCGCGCGCGGTGAGGATGCGCTGCATGCGGTCGAGATCGGCGGTCGGCAGCTGCGCCACCTTGCCCCACGGCGTCTCGAACGGCCGCGGCTCGACCATGCGGTTGGCGAGATGGCCGACGAACAGCACGTAAAGGTCGGAGTAATTGTACTCCTTGATGGCGAAATAGTTTGCCGTGGCGAGGAACGACGGGCCGTACAGCCCGGCGGGCTGCACCAGCGACGCGGTCTCAGCGCGCTCCGCCGCGGAGATTTTGCGGCCGTAGGCCGGCACAAAACCGAGCTTGAGCCATTCGCCGATCGGCCGCGTCACCTGCGGCACGCCGGTGGTGCAGTCGACATCGGCGGGCGGATGCACCTCGTAGGCCCAGCGCACGCCGCGCTGCCAGCCTTCGCCGACCAATTGCTTGGCCGCCGACGCGAGCGCGTCCGGCACCGAATTCCAGATGTCGGCGCGGCCGTCGCCGTCGAAATCGACGGCGTATTTCAGATAGTCGGAGGGCATGAACTGGGTCAGCCCCATGGCGCCGGCTCACGAGCTTTTCATGTCGGCGAGCCGGACCTTGCCCTCGTCGACCATCTTCAGAGCAGCCAAAAACTCGTCGCGGAATTTGTCCTTGCGCTTGCCGAGATAGGCCTGCGTCGCCAGCACGCGAATGGCGCTGCGGCTGTCGCGGGCACGCCCATAATCGCTTTCGCGGCCATAGATCGCGAGCAGGATGGCCGGATCGACGCCGAAATCGCGCTCGATGGCGGCCAACGTCGGCCGATATTGCGCGTAGAGTTGTTTGCCCTTGGCGGCGAGCCCGGCAATCACCGGCTCTTTCAGGTAATCGGCCGGGGTCTGCACGAATTCGGCCTGGCGCTCCGGCGCCGGCGGCCGGCCGGGCAGCACCAGATCAGGCAGCGACAGATCGGGTTCGAGCCCACGCGTCGCGGCATCGAACGTGGCGCGCGAAATTCCCATGTCCTGCGCCTGCGGCCACAGCGATTGCAGGAAGGCCTGGAACGCCGGATCGGCGCGGACCGGCGCGATCAAACACCAAAACAACAAACAAGCCGCAACAATGACATATCGCAACGCCGTTGCGGGCATCAGCGCACCGCGACGATGAAGAGGCGCGGGAATTTCAGCAAGACTTTGCCGTCGGCGCGCGGCTTGTAGGCACCGGCGATCTTTTCCCCATAGGCGGCGAGGAATTTTTCGCGCGCAACGTTATCGAGGGGGGATAGGAACGGCTGCAGCGACGAGCCCTTGAACCACTCGACGATGGCGCCCGGCGATGCCATGACGTGGTTATAGACGCTGTGCCAGATGTCGATGTGCGAGGCGACCGGCTTGAGCAGGTCGTAATAGGCTTCGACGCTCGGCAGGTCGGGGCGCGAGGCAGCCTTGATCTCCGGATGATCGGCCCACGGGCCGCTGCGGCCGACCTCGCCTTGGAAAACCAGTCCCGGTTCGCGGGTGTTGTCGGGCATCTGCACCGCCAGCACGCCACCCGGCTCGAGCGCCGCCAACAGCCGGCGCAGCACCGCCGTATGATCGGGCAGCCACTGCATCACCGCGTTGGAGAACAAAAGGTCGGTGCCCGGTGCGGGCGACCAGGTGGCGATGTCGGCCTCGACGAACGCTTGCTTGGGCAAGCGCTCGCGCGCCTTGCGCAGCATGTCGGGCGAGGAATCGAGCCCGATCACCTCGGACTGCGGATAGCGCGCGACCAGAAGCTCGGTCGAGTTGCCCGGCCCGCAGCCGAGATCGACCACGCGCTTGGGCCGCTCCAACGGCACCTGCGCCAACAGATCGCGCGGCGGCCGGGTGCGCTCGTCTTCGAACTTGAGGTATTGCCGTGCGCTCCAGTCTTCCATCGCGGGCTGCTTTCGGGGTTCGATTCGGTTCCGCTATAAGCTGTAACGCGGGTCGGCGAGAAAACCAAAGTCTTCGCCTGGACCAATTTCTGTGGCATCATCCGCCGATAGCCCGCGCCGTCGATCGCAATGGCCAGCTAAAGTTTCAAAAAGATTTTTCTGTCAAGGGTCTCCGACCGCCGAAGGCGGCGCTTCGCGCCCTTGACAGAAAAATCTTTTTGAAACACACGACTGCCATTGCGATCGACGGCTTTCTCTGATCGAGCAGCTTTCCCTTAAGATGCCGGGATTGCTGCCTCGCCGCCCTCCTCCGCCTCGCCCACCTCCGCGTGGCGATGATGGTCGGCCGCCAGCACCAAATACACCGCCGGCACGACGAACAGCGTGAACAGCGTGCCGATCGCAAGGCCCGACGCGATGACGATGCCCATCTGGAAGCGCGACACCGCGCCGGCGCCGCTCGCGGTGATCAGCGGCGCCACGCCGAGCACCATGGCGGCGGTGGTCATCAGGATCGGGCGCAGCCGGATGCCGGCAGCCCGTTCGATGGCTTCGCGCTTGCTCAAGCCCTCTTCCTGCTGCAGGTGATTGGCGAATTGCACGATCAGGATGCCGTGCTTGCTGATGAGCCCGATCAGGGTGACGAGCCCGACCTTGGTATAGATGTTGAGCGACATGCCGCCGAAGCCGAGCGCGACAAAGATCAGCGCGCCGGCGATCGACATCGGCACGGAGAACAGGATGATGCAGGGATCGCGGAAGCTCTCGAACAATGCGGCCAGCACCAGGAAAATCATGATCACCGCAAACGAGATCGTTATGATGAAGCCGCCGTTTTCCTGGATGTATTGCCGGCTCAAGCCCGCATAATCGACCGAATAGCCTTCGGGCAGCGTGCGCGCCGCAAGATCCTGCAGATATTGCAATGCGGTGCCCTGCGCGACGCCCGGCATGGCGACGCCCTGGATGGTGGCGCTGTTGAGCTGCTGAAAATGGTTGAGCGATTCCGGCACCGTGCGGGTCGAGATGCTGGCCACCGTCGACAGCGGCACCACCGACCCGTCGGCCGTTTTGATGTAATAGTCGAGCAGTTGCTGCGCATTGAGCCGGTAGCGCTGCTGCACCTGCGGGATCACCTTGTAGGAGCGGCCGCTGATGCTGAAGTAATTGACATAGCCGCCGCCGAGCGCCGCGGCCAGCGCGCCGCCGACGTCGCTCATTTTCAGGCCAAGCTGCGCAGTCTTGTCGCGGTCGATGATGATGTCCGATTGCGGGTTGTCGAACTTCAGGTCGGAATCCAGGAAGATGAACATGCCGCTCTTTTGCGCTTCCTGCAAAAACGCCTGCGCCACCGTATTGAGCCGTTCGTACGGATCGGTGGTGACGAGAACGAACTGCACCGGCAAGCCGAAGGCGCCGGGCAGCGCCGGCGGCTGAAACGCCGCCACCCGCAGGCCGGCGATCTTGCTCACCTCCTGCTGCACCACCGGCTGCAGCACACTGGTCGTCTTGCTGCGCTGGTCCCACGGCTTGAAGAC
>JASHXZ010000800.1 GCA_030043285.1 Xanthobacteraceae bacterium
AATATATCCTCGCGCGTCCGCAGCGATACCCGCCTTGTCGAGGCCAAGGTCGTCAGTGTTTGGTCGCCGACCGATCGCAACCAGCATATGAGTTCCAGCAATCTGTGAGACCTTCCCCGCCGATTCGATTTGCAACGCGATCGAGTTGCCCTGCTTCTGCACGCCGATGATCTTGCTGTCGACGCGCACGTCGATGCCTTCTTCTTTGAGAAAATCGGCAATAGCTTGTGAGACGTCCTGGTCCTCCCGCGAGATCAAACGCGGTCCGAGTTCGATCACGGTCACCTCGCTGCCAAAACGACGATACACCTGAGCAAATTCAAGGCCGACGTAACTGCCGCCCAGGATCACCAGATGTGCGGGAAGGAAATCGATGTCCATCATCGAGCTGTTGGTCAGGTACGGCACGCGGTCCAGTCCGGGTATCGGCGGAATTGCGGCGCGCGCGCCTACGTTGATGAAAATCTGATCGGCCGCTAGTTCGAAGCCGTTCACGGCCATCGTCTTTTCCGCGACAAAGCGGCCACCGCCTTGATAAACCGTGCATCCTTGCAAGGTCTTCAGCGATCGCTCGACGCCATCGTGGAACACGGCCACAACGGCGTCCTTCCGCGCCTTGACTGCGTTCATGTCGACATCGACCGACCCCTTGATCCGCACCCCGTAATCCCCGGCACGGCGTGCCACGTGTGCAACGTAGGCGCTCGCGGCCAGCGTCTTGGTCGGAGTACAGCCTGTGTTCACGCAGGTACCGCCGAACAGCTTGCGCTCGATGATCGCGACCTGCCGGCCTGCAGCCGCCAATCGCCGCGCCAAGGCCGGCCCGGACTGTCCGGTGCCAATGATGATCGCATCGTAGTTCGGCATGATCGACCTTCCCAACCAAGCAGGTGTGCGGCGCTGCCACGACTGCTGCTACGACTTGGGCGCCCTACCGCGGCGGCGAATGAGGATTCCGTCCTCTGCGACTCACGTCGCCGCAGTGGACGCGGTCACCACGGATGCTTTCATGTGTCGTGCCGTTCAGCTGTAAGCGCAGCCCGGCTTGCTTTGCCCAACTTCTATAATGTAACCATCAGGATCGCGAATGTAGCAGTACGTCTCGCCGTCGGCGTCCTTTGGCTCGGTGAGAAACTCGGCTCCCCGGTTGCGCCAGAGTTCATGGCTACGCAGTTCGGATATGGCTTCGATTCGTCGAGATACACCGAGCAACTTGTTGTAGCGCCAGATCCGCAGCTTTCTTTCGTAAATCTAGCGTCATTTGTTCATGTTTGCGTGAATTTGCGGGATAAGCTGATTTCAGTCCATCGTCATTGCGAGGAGCGAAGCGACGAAGCAATCCAGAACGGCGGCGCGGCACTGGATTGCTTCGCTTCGCTCGCAATGACGGGCGGGTGGATCAACCTAAAAGCGTCATCCTCTAGCCGAAGCAGTAGTCCGCCGTAACGCAATACGAGTTGGTGGATTACGCTGCGTTAATCCGCCCTCCGCGGTACCGAGCGCAAATGGCATCTCAAATACCGAGCTGGTGCTCGAGCATGATCTCGCGGCGCTCGCGGGCGGAGCGGAGCAGCGCCAGGCTGACTTCGACATTGGCCTTGGCCCAGCGGCCGTTCTGCAGTGGCGGACGGCCGCCGCGGATCGCGGCGATCATGTCGTCGAGCACCTCGCTGCGGCCGGGCATCGACGCGCTGTTCGGCAGCGCGATCTCACGGTGGCCGTTCTGGTCGTAGACCGAGAGGCCATCGGCGGAGGCGCGCATTTCGCCGCGCGCGCAGCTCACGATCATCAGCCCGAAATGCGGTTGATGCGCCGGCGGCCCTCCCGCATCGGCGCCGTAAGCGTACTGGTCGATGCGCAAGCGCGTTTCGTCGGCCGCCTGCGGCGCGGCGAGCGCCCGGCGTGCCGCGCCGTGCCGGTCGCGCGGCTTGTCGGCGCCGCGCTCGGAAATCCAGAAATGCAATTCGTCGCTGTCGAAAAAATCGTAGCCGCCATAAACAAGCGAGGCGGCGGCGCCGTCGGCGAATTCAAGGAACGCGACGAGCCCGCCCTCGGTCGGTCGGGCCGGATCGAGCTGCGTGACTTGGGCGCGCACGCTGCGCAGGCCGCCGCCGCCGACGAGGCGCACCATGTCGATCTGGTGCGGCACCTGGTTGAACAGGATGCCGCCGCCGCGCGCGGTGTCCAATTCCTCAGGCCGGCGCGGCCGGTACAGGTAATTGGTGTAGTTGAGCGCCGCGATCATGCCGAGCGCGCCGAGTTCGCCGCTTGCCACGATACGCCGCATGGCGCGCACCGCCGGATCGAACGCGTGGGTGTGGCCGACGAGCAAATAAACGCCGGCGCGTTCGACCGCGGCAATGATGGCGTCGCATTCGGCGAGCGTGAGCGCCATCGGCTTTTCCAGGATGATGTGTTTGCCGCGCCCGGCGGCGAGGATCGCGTGCGGCGCGTGAAACTGGTGCGGCGTCGCGATGTAAATCGCTTCGACGGCCGGATCGGCGCACAGTTCCTCGATCGATGCATAAGCCGCGGCGTTGAAGTCGCGTGCGAACGCGGCGCGCGGCGCGTCATGCGGTTCGGCCGCCGCGACCAGCTTCACACCAGGATGAGCCGCCGCGGCGCGCACCATCACGGCGCCGGCCATGCCGAGGCCGGCGATGCCGAGGCCGACCGGCGCGTGGGTCACGCCGGCTCGCCGGCGGCATTGCGGTCGAGATCGACGAAGACGTCGTCGCCCTTAAGCTCCACCTTGTAGGTGCGCAGCGCCACCGAGGCCGGCGGCGCCTTCACCTCGCCGGTCGGCACATGGAAAGCGCCGAAATGCAGGCAGCATTCGATGACGTCGCCCTCGAGCATGCCCTCGGCCAGGCTCGCCGCGGCGTGGGTGCACTCGTCGTCGGTGACATAGAACGTACCGCCGATATTGAAGACCGCGAGCCGCCGCTCGCCGACCTCGAACGCTTTGGCGCTGTCGGGCGCAACCTCGGCCTGCGCACAGACCCGAACCACCGATTCCGCCATGACACGCCCCTCTGCTTCTGATCGCGGCCGCCTCGGCCGCCCTCTCCTGCGACACAAAACCGCGCCACGCGGCCGGTCAAGGCCGGTCCTTATAGCGGCAGGGCGGATTTGCTTTCAATGACCGGGACGCAACCGGGACGACGAGTTGAGATCGGCGGCGTTGCCCGGCACAATGCCGCGTGAATTGCCAAAACCTGACGCAATGAGCCAAGCCCGCACCCATCTGCGCACCGTCGAACCGGCGCCCGCAGCCGAGCATCAGCCGGCCGTCGCGCAGCCGGCGATCCGCATTCGCGACCTGCACAAAAGCTTCGGCGGGCTCACCGCCATCGACGGCGTGTCGCTCGAC
>JASHXZ010000801.1 GCA_030043285.1 Xanthobacteraceae bacterium
TGCGTTGCCGGCAGTACGCCGGGCGGCCGTCCTGATTTTTGATCCGATTGCGGCGCGTTTGCTGCGTCGGCCTACGTCACCGCAACCGGCGCCAGCGCGTCGATGTCGGTGACGACGTCGATCACCGCGGGGCGGCCGGCGGCGAGCGCTTGGGCGAGCGCCGCTGGAAACGCCGAGGCGTGTTCGACGCGAATGCCGAGCGCGCCCATGTCTTCGGCGATGCGGGCGAAATTCACTTTGCGAAAGGTCCACATTTCGCGCGCCTTTTCGGTCTGCTGGCCGCCATAGACACGGTCGAAGCCGCGCTTGGATTGATTGCCGCCGCCATTGTTGTTGACCACCGTCACCGCGGCGATGTTCCAGCGCGCCGCCGTCTCGATCTCGGCGATGTGGTACCAAAAACCGGCATCGCCGGTGAACGTCACCACCGGCCGCTCCGGGCAGCCGCATTTGGCGCCAAGCCCGGCCGGAAACGCCCAGCCGAGATGACCGGCGCTGCGCATGTAGCTCTGCCGCGGGCTTCTCAGGTCGTACATGCCGCCCATCCACATGCCGGCATGGCCGGTGTCGACCACCACGATGGCGTCGTCGGGTACGTGCTGCGTCAGCTCATGGCACAGCCGCTCCGGGCGGATCGGCACTGCGTCGGCTTCGAGCGCGGGCTTATATTTGCTGCGCCATTCCCCGCACATCTTTTGCGCCTCGCTCACCCACGCCTGCCGCCGCGCCGCGCCGGCGCGGTCGGCGATTTTCAGCATCGCGGCGAGCGTCGCCTTGGCGTCGCCGTGAACTGCGGCTTCGAACGGATAATTGCGGCCGAGCGCTTCGGCGTCGATGTTGATCTGCACGTTCGGCGTGCCGATCTTCGGCACCGCCCAGAAATGCGTGGTCATGCCGCCGGTGTCGGTGCCGATGAAACAGATCAGATCCGCGGCGTTGACCACCTTGTTGGCGCTCTCGCGCGAATAGGTGCCGACCACGCCGACCGACAGCGGATGATTGCCGGGGATTGCGTCCTTGCCGTTGAGCGAGGTGGCGACCGGAATCTGCAGCGCCTCGGCGAGCGCGACCAATTCGGCCTGCGCTTGCGAAGCCCGCACACCGCCGCCGGCGACGATCACCGGCCGCACTGCCTGCTCGAGACACTTGAGCGCCGCGCGCACGCTCGCCGCTTCGGGCTCCGGCCGGAACGGCGGCACGTGCGAAAACAGCGGCTCGGTGAGCGGCTCCATCTCGGCCTCTTCGGCGTCGATCTGGCCCTCGTTGCCGCGGAACTGTAGATGCACCGGGCCCGGCGTGCCGCTGACCGCGACGCGGAACGCCTGGCGCACCATGTCGGGAAAGCGGCTCACGTCGTCCACGGTGGCGTTGAATTTGGTCACCGGCTCGAACGCCGGCATGTCGTCGATCTCCTGATAGACCTTGCGGAATTTGGTCTTCGGCTCGCGCCCGCCGGTCATGGCGATCACCGGCGAATGCGCGAGCCAGGCGTCGCGCAAGCCGGCGGCAAGATTGAGTGCGCCGATCACCTGCGCCATGCAGATGCCCGGCCTGCCGCAGGCGCGCGCATAGCCGTCGGCCATGTAGGCGGCGGCCTTCTCGCCATGCACGTGCAGCCGCTTGATGCCGGTGTCGCGCCGCTCCAGCTCGGCAAAGGTGGTGCGCAGCACGGCGGGCACGTGAAACACGTGGCTGACGCCGTAGCCCTTGAGCATGTCGGCGAGGCATTGCGCCCCGGTCATTCTGCGGTTGTGGCCAGGCTGCATGGCAAGATGTCTGAGTTGTCAGGTTGAAGGTGGCGCAAAGAAATCAGCGACGCTCACGGCTAATCCGGGCGGATCAAGCGTCACCGGGCCGGTCGTGATGATGCGCGTGCCGATCACGTCATCGTGGCCGCGCGTGTGGTGAATGACAAGCCGCTTGTCGGGATCGATCACCAGGTAATGCGTGATGCTGGGGACGCGGAAATAACCCTGGAGCTTGTCGCGCAGGTCGGTGATGGCGTTGCCTGGGGACAGCACCTCGACGACCACGACCGGGTTCGGCACCTCGACTGCATCGCCGGAAATGGCATCGCCGCAATAGACCAAGAGATCGGGCTGGTAGCTGTTGCGCGCGTCGATCCGCACCGCGGCGCTGTCAAGGACGAACCGGCACGGCACGCGCGCCTTGGCGATCGCCGCGTCGAATGCCCGCGCCGCACGGTATTTGGTGTCGCCATGGACGACGCGCTCCGGCGACATGGCCATGGGAACGCCGTCAAACAATTCCCAGCACTCGGGCTGTTGTTTCGCCCAAGGCAGAAATTCATTCACCGTCATGCGTTCTTTGCGCAGCGCGACCATGCAGCCGTTTTATCACACTGTGGCGCGTATAACCACGCTCAGTCGTTGAACACCGCGACGGCGCGGATCGGCGAGCCGGTGCCTTCGCGCCATTTCAGCGGCAGCCCGATGAACTGGAATTCGCCCTGGCCGAGCAGCGCTTCGAGATTGCACAGGCTCTCCATGTGGGTGATGTCGAGCTCGAGGCAGGCCTTGTGCACCAGCGAGTTGATCCTGCCCTCCGGCCCGGCCCGCATCGAGTCGATGCCGAAATGCACGATGCCCTGCCGTGCCAGCCATTCGGTTGAGGCGACGTTGACGCCGGGATTGTCGGTCGAATAGGCCGCGGTCGGAAAGGTGCGGGCATGATGGCCGGTGCACAGCAGCACCGTGCCCTTTTTCGGGATCGGCACGCCGGCTTTGTCGACCGCGGCTTTCAGATCGTCCGGCGTGATCTCGGCGCGCGGCGCGATGTGGCGCAAGTCGATGCAGATGCCCGGCACGATGCAGTTCTCCAGCGGATATTTGTCGATCGGCGT
>JASHXZ010000802.1 GCA_030043285.1 Xanthobacteraceae bacterium
CGATCCCGCGATCATGGCGGCGCACTTTCTCGCCATGCTCTGGGGTGGGCTCTTGATTCAGCTGCTGTTGCGCGTGCGGGATGCACCGAGCGCGGAGGAAATCGAATCGCGCGCGCAGGCCGCCACGCGGACGTTATTGACGCTCTATGCTCCGACCAGTGCGGCGTCGTGAGGCGGTCCAAGGAATTGCGCAAAAATCGACAACTTCCGGCAACAGCGCCGAGGCGAGTCGCTAATTCCGGCATGTCCAAATCAGACGACGCGACGACATCTTAACTATTGTTCGTTTTTTTGATCGACTCGGCTATCGCAATCACGCGCCAGGGCAGCGATAATGCCGCGGAAATTTGTATTTGACGCCGGTTGGCGTTTCCATCGCCGAATTGGTTGGTCGATGTCGACACGAGCATTGATGATCGCCGCCGTCATCTGCCTCGCCGCAGTGTTGCTCGGCGACTCGCGTTCGCTGGCGCGCGGCGGTGGCGGCTCGCATGGCGGCGGCACATGGGGCGGCCACGGCGGTTGGATGGGCGGCTTTTCGATGCACGGCTTCCCCATGGGCCGCCACGAGGGCGGAGAACGAGGGCACGCCGATCAGCACAATAAGTACGGGCGTGGCGGTGATCGTCGCGATCGATTTGAGCACCGGCACGATCGCCGTTTTGCACATTGGGACGATAATCATTGGCACCGCGGCCATGGCTTTGGCGACATGGGTCGCGGCGGGCCACACCCGGAAGGGACTTGGAGTCGAGGCTCAAGCTTCGGCGACAGCAGGCGCGGGCAGACGGCGGCCGACGGTCAATGGCACCTTTCAAATCCATGACTGTCGACTCCATGACTATCGACTCCATCACTATCGACTCCACGACTATCGACGAAGCCGAAATTGCTTGCTTGTGCAGTAAGCTCATCCGTGCGGGACTGAAGAGGAGTCCGGCAAAATGAAACTGCTTCCGTTCGCCATCGCAGCCGCTTTGCTATTTTTCGCCGCGCCGGCACTGGCCGGCTGGATGCGTTGGGCTGCACCGCCGCGTTGGGCCTGCGGCGCGTACGAGTATGCGCACCGCTGCAACGCCGAGTGGGGCGTTCGCACTCATCGCTGCGGCTGCCTGGTGCGATAAATCATCGGCAAGCGGAATCGACTTCAACACCTATTTGCGCGCAAAACTCTGCCCCGCAAACGGCAGCGTGCGCACGCGCTGGCCGGTGGCGGCGAACAGCGCGTTGGCGACGGCGGGGGCGATCGCCGGCACGCCGGCTTCGCCGACGCCGCTCGGCGGCCGGTTCGACGGCACGATGTGGACTTCGACGCGCGGCATGTCGGCCATGCGCAGCACCTGGTAATCGTGAAAGTTCGACTGGTCGACGCGGCCGGCGGTCAGCGTGATGGCGCCGCGTAGCGCGGCGGAAAGCCCGAACGCGATACCGCCTTCCATCTGCGCGGCGACGATGTCGGGATTGATCGCGGTACCGCAATCGACCGCGCAAACCACGCGCTCGACTTTGGGCGCGCCGCGCTCGAGGCTGATTTCCGCGACCTGCGCCACCTGAGTGCCGACCCATTCCTGCAGCGCCACGCCGCGAAAGCGACCGGCCGCTGGCGGCCGGTTCCAGCCGGCTTTTTCGGCTGCGAGTGTCAGCACGGCCGCGGCGGCCGGCTGCGCCGATAGGAGCGATAGCCGGAATTCGACCGGATCTTTGTTCGCCGCGAACGCCAGTTCGTCGATGAAGGTTTCGACCGCGTAGCCGCTGTGCGAAGCGCCGACCGAGCGCCACCACATGACCGGAACGCCGACATTGGTCTGATGCGCTCCTACCGCCACGTTGGCGATGGCGTAGGGCAATGTCGCGGCGCCTTGCGCGAGCGAGGAATCGACGTGACCGTCGCTGGTCGCCGGCGTCAACGGCTGGCCGACGATACGATGCTGCCAGCCGACGATGCGGCCCGCACCGTCGAGCCCGGCGCGCAGCCGATGCACGAAGGCCGGCCGGTAATAGCCGCCCTGGATGTCGTCCTCGCGGCTGAACATCACCCGCACCGGGGCGCGGCCGCCGAGCGCCTTGGCGATCGCGGTCGCCTCGGCGACCACGGTCTGCGCCGCGCGCCGGCCGAAGCTGCCGCCGGCAAACATCGTGTTCACCTCGACCTGCTCGGGTTTGAGCCCGCTGATCTGCGCGGCGATGCCCTGATCGAGCGTCTGCATCTGCGAGCCCGACCAGATGCGGCAGCGATCCGCCGCAACCTCGACCACGCAGTTCAACGGCTCCATCGGCGCATGCGCCAGATAGGGAAATTCGTAGTCGGCGGTGAACGTTTTGGCGGCGCCGGCAATGGCGCGCTCGGCATCGCCATCGTGGCGCAGTACCGTGCCGGGCTTTTCGCGCAACGCGCAGTAGGCCGCCACAAGATCGGCGCTG
This sequence comes from Xanthobacteraceae bacterium, assembly GCA_030043285.1. Classification (GTDB taxonomy): domain Bacteria; phylum Pseudomonadota; class Alphaproteobacteria; order Rhizobiales; family Xanthobacteraceae; genus BOG-931. The sequence goes on from JASHXZ010000802.1 coordinate 2,422, forward strand.
CTGCGCGTTTCGGCAGCCGCATCGTCCCACTCGATCTTGAGCGCGTCGCGGCCCTTCTTGGCCGGCCAGAAGCCGCGGCCGATCACCGCGACCATGCCGGGGCCGGTCGCGATCTCGACCACGCCCTTGATGGCGCGCGCCGCGCTGTCGTCGATGCTTTTGATCCGCGCGCCAAAGCGCGGCGGCCGCGCCATCAGCGCAGTCAGCATGCCGGGGCGTCTGACGTCGAGCGCGTATCGCGCGCTGCCGTCGATTTTCGCTCGCGTGTCGACGCGCGGCACGTGTTTGCCGATCAGCGTGAATGCCGATGGCTGTTTCAGCGTCACGCTCCACGGCACGAGCTGCGTCGCCGCCTTGGCGGCGAAGG
>JASHXZ010000803.1 GCA_030043285.1 Xanthobacteraceae bacterium
TTAATCAGAACGTCGCGGGGCCGGCGGGCGCCACGTGCAATATTCCGGTGTGCGAACGAAACTATCGCTCGTTCCGTGCTTCCGACTGCACCTATCAGCCCGAAGAGGGCGGCCCGCGCCGCTTCTGCGATCGCGGCGCCGAGCGGACGGCGGGTGTGAGCAGCGGCGCGGCGCCGAAACCGTCCGCGCCCAATCCGGACAACAAACGACCAGTCGACCAAAACACCGCGAACGATGGTGCGCAAGCAGCGCAGCCGCCCGGCGCGGCAAGCGCGAAATGCAACGTCGCCGCCTGTCAGCGCTACAGCTCGTTCCGCGCTTCCGATTGCACGTATCAGCCGTATGGCGGCGGTCCCCGGCGCGTGTGCGGTCGCCAAGACAACAGGACGGCAAGCAGGCCTAACCGCGACGGTCGGCAAGACCAAGGAATGCTGAGCAGGCCAAACCGCGAAGCTGACGCCCCGCCGCCGCCGGCCTTCGACGGCCGTGACGCGGGCCCCTTTGCGGACTCGCCGGATCGCGACCGGCGCCCCTCCTTTTTCGGGCCGCTGTTCGATCTGGGCGGGCCACGCTGAGAGGTTCCGAATTCGCCGGCGCTCACGCCTCGCCGGCGGTCTCCAGCATGACGCTGCCCATGGCATCGCTCACCGACTTGCCCGCCCAGGCGACGTATTGGAAAGCCGGATAATAGCGCTCGCAGGAATCCAGCGCGCTGCCGAGGACCACCTCGCATTGCCGCGGCGAAACCGACATGCCGCCGGCAAGCGGAATGGCATGGCGAAACAGGACGATGCCGGGTTTTGCCCAAATGTCGAAGTGGCCGAGCCATAATTGCTCGTTGATGTTGGTGATCAGCTCCTGCACGGCGGCGCGCCGCGGCTCGGGCGGCCGCAAGTCGAAGGCGCAGGCGAGATGCAGCACCTCGATCTCGCTCATCCAGGTGAACGAGACCTGGTAACTCACCCAGTTGCCGGAGACCACGAACGCGATCTCATCTTCGGCGTCGCGATCGAATGACCACGCGTTGGCAATGGCGATCTCTTCGATGACGCCGAGCGGGTTGGTTGTGGGTATCTCTAGAGTTGAAGTCCCCGAGAATTTTACATAAGCCATACCGGTCAGCCCCCTTCGCAACGCGGCTTGCTCCGCCGAATGTGGAGCGCCGCTGCGCACAGTCTCCCCCCGTTTGACCGTCCGTTTGTTGTTCTTCGTCGCGTGCTCGCCGCGTCGGGTACCGGACATTTGCAGGGTTTCATCACAGTTGGGCAAACGCTTGATGCAAGTATGATCTTTGTGCGGCGACTACTGAAAGGGTGCTAGGCGCCCGCGACCCGTGGCGCCAACGACACTAACGCCTCCTGGTAAGCGGCATTGAGTCTTCTCGTTTCTGCCTCGGCGAGCCTGACCAATGCCGGCGACATGCCGTGAATCCGGTCGGGATGATTTTGTTTGATCAGGGTCTTGTAGGCCTTGCGCAGCTCTTCCAGCGATGCCGACGGCGAGACGCCAAAGATATCCGACCAGTCGCGGCGACTCGCCGGCGCGATCGCCGCGACGTCGCCCGTCATGGATTGCTCCGCCGCGCTGCCTTGCTCCCGCCAATTACCCTGCAGCAGCTGCGCGCGCGTCAGATCCTCGAGCACGAGAAATTCGACGCGATAGATGCGGTGAAGATGCAGGCGCCGCACCGCATAAACGACGGGTCCGGCAAGCGCCGCAAAAGCAATGCTGATGACGTTGGCGCAGACCAGCGGCCCGAGCGGACACCAAAGCAACAGCGTGATTGCGTTGCTCGCGGAGGCGTCAAGCCAACGCCTCGACAGCTCGGCCGTCGCCAGCAGCAGCGAGAAGCCCACCACATATGCGCCGACCGCATAGCCCATGGCAAAGCGCGCGCTCAGCATATGGATCCACGACCGCAGCCGATCGAGCGGCTGACGATTGAGCCGCACGATCGCCGCGTGCAGATGCGCGGCAAGAGCCTGCAGGTCGGCCCATGTCTCGTCGTCTTGTTCACTGCGATGCGCGCTGCAGCCCGAGAGCAGCCGATGAACCAGCGTCGGGCGCGTGCTGCGGCGGTCGATCTCATCGATCTGGCTGCAGACGCGGTCGTAAAGCGCGACCGCGCGATTCCATTCCGCCGCCTCGGATTTGCGCAGCGAAAATTCCGGTTGGGTGCGGCGGACTGTTGCGGATTTGCGCAGATAGGCGAGGAGCAAGCCGGGCGGCACCGCCCATAGCGCGCGCAGGGCGGCATCGGCAAGCACTGCCGAAAGCTCATAGCCGGTTCGCAATTCGATCATGACAGGTACGCATTACAGAACAGACCTGGACCAAATGGCTGGCGATGGCTCGCCGTCGTGCGACTGAAGAGGTGCGGATGCCTGTGTTCGGTTATCTCCTTTCCCGCGGCATCGCGGCGGGCGCCGCCAGTCGCTGTGTCTAGTGGTTTTGCGCGGAGCGTTCGCGCCACTGCAGGAAATCGCGGAACAGCGCCTCGCGCTCCGCCTCGTTGGCAGGCGTGTTCGGCTGTCCCTTCAGGAAGGTCTGGAAGTCCGCCTTTTCCTGCTGCTGGTGCTGCGCCTCGACCTGCTGCAGCATCTCCTCGGCGGGAGCGAACCTGGTCCAGCCCGGAACGGTGGCGGCCAAATTCACGTCACGCCATTTCGGGTGAAACGGCGGATGCTGAAACCGGTCCCAGCGCGTGAACAGGTATTGGATAAAGCGCTGCACTTTCAGATAGCGATCTGTGTTCTTTTGCCAGTTATAGACCGCGAGCACGGCCGGCACGGCGATGGTGTCGATGCGGTCGGCGCCCTGCAGCAGATTGGGGTAGTCTTTTTTGGTGAATTCGCCGAGCGTGTAGTAGTCCTCGAACATTTTGGTGAACGGGATATTCACCAGATGCAGCCCGGAGTTCGGCGGGATTTTCGTAAAGAAGTCGACCGGCTTCGGGATCACGCGGGCGATGGCGTCGATTTCGCCCGACTCCAGCTTCTGCAGCGCGCTGGCCTGATCGATCATGACCTGCTGCACGGGAATGCCGAGCCGCTGAAACACGATGGTGCCGGTCAGGCTCGCGCCGGTGCCGGCCGGACCGAAATTGACCTTCTTGTCGCGCAGATCGGCCAGGCTGTGCACGTTGTCGCGCGCCAGGATGTGCAGTTCCGAGATCGGCAGGCGAATGATGTACTGCACGCGCCGCTCGAGGTTGGGCGTCTTGCGCACGGTCCGGAAATACTCGAACACGTCGGACTGCGTGATGGCGAGGTCGACGCCGCGCAGGTAGAGCAGGTCGTCGAGGTTCGACGCAGCGCCGTAGGAGACGATCGGCAGAACGCGCATGTTGTCGCCGTCGTCGAGCGCGTTCGCCATTTCCGCGGCGAGCCGCATGTAGGTTCCGGTGAACAGGCCGCCGACGATGCCGACCGTGTCGGCATTTTTTTTCTCGCGCAACACGACATCGCTGCCGCCCTGCGCAACGGCTTTTGGAATTTCCTGGGCCGCGAGATTGATGCTGAACAGCCCGACGATCGACGCGATCAGCGACGCAACAACAAAACGACCGCGCATAA
>JASHXZ010000804.1 GCA_030043285.1 Xanthobacteraceae bacterium
GGCATTGGCGGCAAGTTCGTTGCCGACGCCGATCCAGACGGCTACACGCTCTTGATGTCGCCTGGCGGCGCGCTGACGACCGGTCCGCTTGTGAACCCGAAAATCGGCTACGATCCGGCCAAGGTGTTCGCGGCGGTCTGCGAACTCATCGAAACACCGCTGATCGTCTCGGTGCGCCCCGATCTGCCGGCGAAATCGTTGGCCGAGGTCGTGGCCTACGCGAAGGCCAATCCGGGCAAGCTCAGATGGGGCTCGCAAGGTTATGGCACGGCGCCGCATCTGCTCGCCGAGATGTTCAAGCTCGAAGCCGGCATCGACATGTTGCATGTGCCGTATCGCGGCACCGCGCCGATGCTCAACGCCATCCTGGCCGGCGAGGTGAACATCATCGCCGACCCGAGCACCACCAGCCTGCCGCAGATCCAAGCCGGCAAGCTACGGCCGATCGCGATTGCCGGCAGCGAGCGCTACGCGGAATTGCCGAACGTCCCGACGACGATCGAGGCCGGTTTTCCCAAACTGATATCGCCGTTCTGGCTCGCGGTCGTCGCGCCGGCGGGAACGCCGCGCGCCATCATCGACACGCTCAACAAGGCGTTCCGCGACGCGCTCGCCGTACCTGACACAAAGGCACGGCTCGCCGCGCTCGGCGCCGAGATCAAGATCGGCACGCCGGACGATCTCGACAAAATGTTCACAGCGGAGCGCGCGCGCTGGGCCCCTGTGGTCCAGGCGGCGCACATACAAGTGGAATGACGTTCCATGAGTCAGCAGGCCGCAAGGGTCCTTGCCGAGCCTTCATCCGCCTCAGCGTCCACGCTCAATCGCCGACCACACCGCCATGTTTCATCATGATTCACCCGAGGAGGCCGCGTTCCGCACCGAAGTGCGGACGTGGCTCGAGGCCAATCTGCCGGCGACGCTGCGCGGCCGCACCAACCGGCCGCCGCCCGCGGAATTGATGCCGTGGTACCGCATGCTGTCGCGCAAGGGCTGGATCGCGCCGCATTGGCCCAAAGAGCACGGCGGTATGGGCGCGAGCCTGAACGAACAGATCGTCATGACCGAAGAGCTGGCGCGGGTCGGCGCGCCGCAGCTGCCGGCGCAAGGGCTCAATCACATCGGTCCGATCCTGATCGAGTTCGGCACCGAGGCGCAGAAGGCAAAGCATCTGCCGCCGATCATCGCCGGTGACGTGATCTGGGCGCAGGGTTACTCGGAGCCCGGCGCCGGCTCCGATCTCGCAAGCCTCGCGACCCGTGCCACCCTCGACGGCGACCGCTTCGTAGTCGGCGGCCAGAAAATCTGGACCACGTGGGGCCATCATTCCGACTGGATGTTCGCACTGGCGCGCACCGATCCGCAGGCGCAGCCGCGTCAGGCCGGCATCAGCTTTCTGCTGCTCGACCTGCACAGCCCGGGTGTCCGGGTCAGGCCGATCCGCACCATCGCGGGCGACGACGAGTTCGCCGAAGTGTTCTTCGATGATGTGGCTGTGCCGGCGCAGAATCTGGTCGGCAAGCTCAACGATGGCTGGCGTATTGCCAATGCGCTGCTCGGCCACGAGCGGCTCGGCACGTCGAATCCGCAATTCGCCCTGATCGCGCTGGAGCGCATCAAGACCATGGCCCGGGCGTCGGGCGTGATGGCCGACCCGGCGTTCCGCGATCGACTCGCCGCCGCAAGCATCAACGTGACCGCCTTGTTGGCCCTGTTCAACCACGCGGTCGAGCTGACCAATCGGCAGCGCGGCCTCGGGCCGGACTCCTCGATCATCAAGATTTTTGGTTCCGAGCTGCTGCAATCGCTCAACGACTTGTTGATTGAAGCCGCTGGCAGCGAGGCGTCCATGGAGAATCCCGTACCCACCGCGTTTGGCGCGGTCGATGTGTCGACGTCGTTCCTGCAGGTGCGGCGCGCCACCATTTACGGCGGCTCCTCGGAGATCCAGCGCAATATCATCGCCCGCCGCGTGCTCAACCTGCCGCAGTGATATCGATACAGCGACATTGATGCAGTGATATGGATCTCAATCTCACCTCCGAGCAGAGCCTGTTGCGCGAAGCGGCGGCGAAGTTCGGCGCCGCTGCGGGGCCGAAGGTCGCCCGTGGCTGGCGCGGGCGAGAGCCGGGCTTTGCGCCCGCGCGCTTGCGCCAAGCCGGCGAACTCGGCTGGCTCGGCATCCTGGTGCCGGACGCCGCGGATGGATCGGGCCTCGGCCTGACCGAACTCGCGCTTGTGCTGGAGCAGGCCGGGCGCGGTTTGGCTTGCGAGCCGCTCGGTCTTGCCGCTGTTGCGGCGGCCGCGTTGGCGCAAGGTCACGCGCCGCATCCGATGCTGCAGCGGGCGATGCGCGGCGAAGCCTTGGTGGTGCCGGCGCTGCAGGAGAGCACGCATGCCGACGATCCGCTTGCGCTGCGCACGCGGGCGACCGGCGATCGCGCGCCGCGGCTCACCGGGACCAAGGTTTCCGTGTGCGCCGGTGGCGCCGACGGTTTTCTGGTCAGCGCCGGCAGTGCCGATGGAGCGGAGCTTTATTATGTGTCGCGCGATGCCCTCGGTGTGCATCTAAAGACAGCTTCGACGGTCGAAGGCCGCAGCCTGGCTACGCTGAAGCTGAAAGATACGCCTGCCGATCTCGTGCCGCCGCGGCAATCCTCGCGCAGCGCCGTCGAGGCGCTGACCGACCTTTGCCTGATCGCGGTGTCGGCCGAACTTCTCGGCGTCATGGCCGGCGCGCAGGAACTCACTTTCGAGTATCTGCGCATCCGCAAGCAGTTCGGCAAACCGATCGGCAGCTTTCAGGCGCTACAGCACAAGGCGGTCGACATCTACATCAAGATCGAAACGACCCGTTCGCTGCTCTATCAGGTCGCGGCTGCCAACGATCCTTATCGCATCGATCCGGCGCAGGCCGTGGCGGTGAAGGCCAAGGCTTCCGAGGATGCGCTTTCGGTCACGCAGGCTTGCATCCAGCTGCATGGCGCCATCGGCTTCACCGACGAGCACGACATCGGCCTCTATCTCAAACGCGCGCTGCTGCTGTCGTCCCTGTTCGGCAACGCCGCGGCGCAGCGCCGCCGCTATGCCGACATCGCCGAATTGACGATGTAGGTTGCGTCTGCGGCATGAGCGGCATGTTTCCCAGCGCGAGCGCGCCCGATATTCTCGGCCCGAACAATAGTGGCGCAAGCGGTCGCAAGGCGGCTGCGCCAACTTCGCATAGGCCGGTTAAGGAGAGATCATGAGCGAAGAGCAGACCGTCACCTACGAGCTCGACGGCGAGATTGCGCTGGTCGGCCTCGATCGCCCCGACAAGCGCAACTGCTTCAATCCGACGGTGATGAAGCAATTACGCGAGGCCATCGAGCGCGCCGGCGAAGAGGCCAAGTGCGGCATCATCTTCGGCCACGGCGACAATTTCTGCGCCGGCCTCGATCTGCGCTGGGCCGCGGAGAACTGGAAGAACGGCCGCTCGCAGCGGCTGCCGTTTCCGTTCAATCGCAACACCTATTTCGAGGCGATGGCGCGCGGCAACATCCCGTTCATCGCGGCGCTGCACGGCGCCACGCTCGGCGGCGGGCTGGAGACAGCCGCCGCGGCGCATATCCGCGTCGCCGACGAGACCACCTATTTCGGACTGCCCGAGGGCACGCGCGGCATCTTCATCGGCGGCGGCGGCTCGGTGCGCGTCGCCCGCCTGATCGGCTTTGCCCGCATGCAGGACATGATGCTCACCGGCCGCGTGCTCAAATGCGATGAGGCCGAGCGCTACGGCATCGTGCAGTATGTCGTGCCCAAGGGCCAACACCTCGCCAAGGCCAGGGAGCTGGCGGCCAAGATCTGCAAGAACGCGCCGCTGTCGAATTTCGCCATCACCAACAGCCTGCCGCGGCTCCAGGATATGTCTTACGACGACGGGCTTTATTTCGAGCGCATGGTGGCCGAATACACGCGCAGCCCCGAATCCGTCGAGCGGCTGCGTCAGTTCCTCGACAAGACCGCACCGCGCGTGCGCCCCGATCAAGCTTGACGCTTTAAGGACTGGAGGGAACGCCAATGAGTCTGCGTGACAACGCGATCGTCGCCTATGCGGAAACCAAGGTGATGAAAAAGAGCGATCGCGACGTCTGGGTTTTGGCCGGTGAAATTCTGGAATCGCTGCTCGACAAGACCGGCTTCGATAAGGCCGAGGTCGACGGGCTGGTGATGTCGGGTCTGACCGGCACCGGCGGCGCCAGCATGTTCTGGGCGCAGAGCACCTGCGACATGCTCGGGTTGGAAGTCGGATTCTGCGAGCAGGTGCACACCGGCGGCTGCTCCGCGGTCGGCGCGGTGGCGCGCGCCGCGGCGGCGATCGACGCCGGCCTGTGCGAGGTGGCGTTCTGCCTTTTCGCCGACACCCATGTGCGCGAGCACAACGGCCGCAACGACCGCAATTACCGCCGCGACTGGACCGAGCCGTACGGCCTGCTCGGACCGCCCGGCGCATTCGGCCTGCTGCAGCGCGCCTACGATGCCAAGTACGGCGTCGATCTGCGTGTGCTCGGCAAGCTCGCGGTGACGCAGCGCAACCACGCGCTGATGAACGAGAACGCCTGCGAAGAGCTGCGCGTGCCGATCACCATTGAAGACTATCTGAATTCGCGCATCATCGCCGATCCGATCCGGCTCCTCGACTGCGTCATGCTGGCCGACGGCGCTGCCGGCCTGATCGTTACCAGCAAAAAACGCGCCAAGGAAAAGGGCCTGCACAAGTGCATCATCCCGATCGGCTACGCCGAGCGCACGAATTTTTTGGGCGGTGAAAATTTCGTCGACGTGACGCGCAGCGGTCACGAGATCGCCGGCAAGAAGGCGCTGGCGGTCGCCGGACTCGATATCGAGGACATCCGCTCGTTCCATCCTTACGACGATTTTCTGATCGCGATCGTGATCCAGTTCGAAGCGTTCGGCTTCTGCGAGCCGGGGCAGGGCATGGCTTTCGTCCGCGACACCGATCTGTCCTACAAGGGCACGCTGCCGATGAATACCGGCGGCGGCCAGATCTCGGCCGGCCAGGCGGCGTGCTCGTCGCACAATCTGA
>JASHXZ010000805.1 GCA_030043285.1 Xanthobacteraceae bacterium
CCCGGTCGCCGCCAGTCGTCACTTGCCTCATGGCAACACTCGGGCCGTAAGGCTCAATGTGCGATAAAAGCGCATTCATCAATCCCGGCACCGCCTGAAGGCAGGTTGCCCGCGTGAGCGCCGAACGCAAGACGTCGCCATCGAGCAACTCATCCGAGTTGAGCAACATCGCTTCGCCACCTGCCAGGACTGCGGAAAACAGTTCAAAAAAGAGAATGTCGAAACCCACCGGTGCTAAGACAGCGAATATGTCTCTCCGGCTAAATGAGAACTCCTGAGAGGCGGCAAGTAATGTATTCATGAGGTTCTGATGGCGAACAACGACGCCTTTCGGCCTCCCGCTGGTGCCGGAAGTAAAGAGAATATAAGCCGCGTCATCCGGATAATCGGCGTTGGTGGACTCCAGCTTGGACGGCTGAGCCACGCCAGAGCCGGCATTGACGAGCAGGTCGGAAACGTCCAGCAGGCCAAGCTGAGGAGGCAGGCCGCTTAGTCCAAGTTGAGGATCTTTGGTTACGATGACGGATGCGCCGGCATCCTTGGTCATCTGTAAGAAACGCGCCGTCGGTTGTCGCGGATCCAACGGAAGAATCACGCAGCCAGCTTTGATGATGGCGAGAAACGCAGGCAGCACCTCCGGCTCACGGTCGATCAACGTCGCGATGACCGCGCGCTTTCGACCGATGGCCTCTCTGAGCGTGCCGGCCAAACGCTCGGCGGCTGCCTCGATTTCCCTGAAAGTGTGGCAAGAGTGGCTTGAGCTGGCGGCAATGCGATGCGGGGAAGCCTTGACCCGCTCGGAAAACGCCTCGGCTATCGTCATGTGCGCGCCAGCCAAGGTCTCTGGATTGTACCGAATGAGGTTTAACGCCGCCGCCGGTTCGAGCAGCTGAATCGTGCTTAAGCGCAACGACGGCGCGGCGAGCCACTGATCGGAAAACCTACAGAATAAATGCCCAATGAGCACGGCGTGCACATCCTCGATAATTTCCGTGTTCCATGTCAGTCTAAAACCGCGCCTTAGCTCATCAGGAAAGAATGTCCATTCCAGATCGAACCTGGTGCTGGAGCTATCGGGCAATACATGCTTGGCTCGAGATCCGCCGAACGACGGAGGCTCGGCCGACATTGTTTGATACGCGACCAGGACCTGGAACAGTGCATTGTGGCTGATAGCTCTTGGCAATTTAAGCGCTTCGACAACTTCTTCGATTGGCGCGTCGGCATGATCCAACGCTTCCGTCAGTTCACACCGCATGCGTGCGATTAGGGTGCCCAGGTCGGGATCGTCACTGAGGTCCTGTCGCAATGCGATGCTGTTGACAAACAGCCCGAGCACGTCGGCGAACCCTTCGCGCGTTCTGTTGGCATAGGGGGTGCCGAGGACGAATTCCGTCTGTTCCGACAGACGGCTCAAGAAGCCGCTGACCAGCGACAACAGCACAATGAAATGCGTTGCGCTGGCGCTCTGCGCCAGTGCAAGTAACGCTCCCTGCGCGGCAGGAGTTAAGACATGGAAGGCCGAACGGCCGGCGAAGGTCTGCTCGCTTGGGCGCGTGCGCGCGAAGGGAATCGTCAGCGTGGAAGGGGAAGGGATGAGCTTATCCCGCCAGAACGCGAGCGACCGGGCGTAATCCTTGCCAGCCTCCTCGCGCGAATAATCACCGTAACTTTTGGCTGGAGCTGTTACCGAACGGCCCAGGCCGACAGCACGATCATATTCGCGGGCCAGCGCCTCGCACATCTTTACGACGGACCAACCGTCAGTTATGATGTGATGCTGACAAACGGTCAGCGCGCGAGGGTGCCCATCATCCTCGACTATTTCAAACCATACCGGCGGCGAACCCGATCTAAGGTCGAAGACGTGGGCGGCGGCGCGGTTGCAGCGCTCCGTTACGAAGTCTGACGGATTGGTGTCGCCGCGAAGCGCGATCAAGCGGATATCTGGTCGCGCCGAACCCGGGTCTGCACATATCGCGACGGGCTCGCCTTCCTGCTCCGCAAATGAAGTCCGCAGTATGGCGTGCGTCGCAACGACGCAGCGGATCGCGTGCTCGAGCGCAGTGCGTTCCAGTGCATGCTCAAATAACAGGCTTGTGACAACCGTGTAAGCAGGATCGCTTTTGCGCAAGAGGTGATGAAACCACATACGCTTTTGCGCGCTTGTCAGGTGGAGCATTTGCGTCGCTTCCGTCCTTTCCCCGTGCCATTCTCGATCCAGCCATAACAACGCGACCGATCTTGCCCGCCCGGCTTACAATCGATTGCATTTTCTCTTTTCGCCTACTTTAATACTATAACCTGAATACCACAACCTGCGGGATGTAGCACTATGGACCGTCCGCGCGATTACTCTTTTGAAGCGCCCTCGGCACAGGCTCGAATTCTCTTCAGCCAAATCGAGCAGCGGAAGTCCGTCGCCTTCAATATCGTGCATGCTTGGAATATTCCCGACGGCATAGATCGGCATGCTCTTGAGGCCGCTTTGAGCTTGGTCGAGGCCAAGCATGATCAGCTGCGCAGCGTTTTCACGGAAGGTCCGAATGGGTTTCGCTGTCGAGTCCTTTCCGAGAGCGCTATCCGCATTGAGCAGTACCGGGAGCGCGTCACCGAGGATGAGCTAGCGCGCTACGCCAGAAAACCATTTGACCTGACCACCGGGCCTGCCTGGCGTTGCGATCTCTTCGAAATGGACGATGGGAGCGTCAGGCTAGTGCTCTGCTTCCACCATGCGATTGTAGACGATGCTTCGATAGACATTTTGTGTGCGGATTGGTGCGAAGCATACGAGCAGCTCACGGCGGGAAACGTCTCCCCCTTGCGGCCGCTGAGTGGACAGTATGTCGAGATGACGGCGTGGGAGCGGGATTATGTCGAGTCAACCGACTACCGGGAGAGCCTTGCCTACCTAGCGGCCAAATTTGACCGGCGACGGCCAAGCGCGTTTCAGCCGCATCCTCTTCCGTTGCATCTGCGCGAGCCAAGTGACGGATATTTCGTCCAAACGGTTCCACAACGGCTGCGGGAGCGGCTGGAGGAGTTTTGTCGAGATGCGAAGGCGACGCCCTACGTTTTTTTCTGCACTGTTTTTGGAATTTTGGCGGCGCGTTACGCAGGAGAGCCGACGAGCCTGTTTGCGACGGCGACGGGAATACGCCCCACGGCGGCCCTGAGACAGGTCTGCGGCGCATTTACCAATACGCTTCCGCTAATGATATCGATTGACGGCGAGTGCTTTGACGGCGCCTTTCATAAGGCGCGGGCGGAGATATTGCAAACCATGCAATGCTTCGGTGTTCCCTACGAACACGTCATCCGCGCCGGCGGATTGTCCGGGCAAGCGGGGTTGCGAACGCTATTTCTGGAGAAGCGGCCGACACCGCAGATGACGTTCGGCGGTGTCCGCTGCGTGCCGATTTGCATTTGGGTCGGCGCAACCAAGCTCGATCTGATGCTCTGCCTGACCCGCCGTCGCGAAGCGACGGAGCTGGCGGTCGAGTATGCGAACGCATATTTCACAAAAGCAAGCGCTCGGACACTGCTATCCTGTTTAATCGATCTCGCCGAGCAATGTCTGGATAACCGATCGGCCTTGCTGTCGGGACTGCCACTCCTGCGCGGCGCCTCAGCGAAAGAGGTTCTGGCGCAATCATCCGGTGAAACGGCTGAGATTCCGAGTTCGCCGGTAACCAATGATATTCTTGCCATATGTGCGCGATCGCGCGATTGCGTCGCTGCCAGCGATACGACGGCTACCGGCGTGCGCCGGGAGTTGTCGTACGGACAGTTGGACGAGGCGAGCCTGTCGGTGTCGCGCGCCCTGAGGCGGCTGGGCGTGCAGCCGGGCAGCGCGATCGGCTGCTTCATGCGGCGTGGGATCGAACTCAGCATCGCTGTCTTGGCGACCCTTCGGTCGGGGTGTCTATATGTTCCGCTCGATCCCGACCTGCCTATGGCACGGCTGCGATTGCAATCACGCGGTTTGACGGCCATCCTGACGACGCCTGATATGTCGTTTTTTGACCTCGGTGTCGCCGTGCCGAGACTTGATGTGCACCCGCAAGCTGAGATGGAGAGCTGCCAGCCGGACGGGCTCGGAGCCGGCACCGACATCGGCGATGACGCCTATATTATCTACACTTCGGGCACGACTGGCGCGCCGAAAGGCGTTGTCAACACGCATCTTGGCTTGAGAAATCGACTGGACTGGATGCAGAAAGCCTATCCCATCACGTCGGTGGACGTGGTGCTGCAGAAAACTCCGATCAGTTTTGACGTTTCTGTGTGGGAGCTGATCTGGCCGTTAATGGTCGGCGCGCGTCTTCACTATGCGCGCCCCGATGGCCACAAGGACGTTAAGTATCTCGCTGATGTTATTGCCACCGAGCGGGTGACAATTTTGCACTTCGTCCCGTCGATGCTCCGCGTGTTCCTGGAGTTCGCGCAACCCACCTGCCCGACCGCCGTGCGACACGTTATCTGCAGCGGAGAGCCGCTTCCGAGGGCGCTTGCGGAGGAATGGAGCAGCAAATTCACCGGCAGCGTACATAACCTCTACGGACCGACCGAAGCCGCAATAGACGTCAGCGCTTTCACCTATGAACCTTCGGAGCCGGGGCCCATGGTGCCGATCGGCTTGCCAATACAGAACACCGGAGTCTACCTGCTCGACAGTCGTCGTAATCCTGTCCCAAACGGTGCCGTCGGGGAGATTTATCTTGCAGGCGCAAATCTTGCCCGCGGGTACTATCAGCAGCCCGACCTCACTAATGAGAAGTTCATTGATCTGCACTCTGACAATTTCGGCGAACAACAGCGCGTTTACTACACGGGCGACCGCGGCCGGAGGCGCACGGATGGCGCCATTCTTTTTGAAGGGCGAGTTGACGGACAGATCAAGCTGAACGGGGTTCGTATTGAATTAGAGGAGATCGAAAAAAGCCTGATGGCGCACCCCGACGTCGGGGATGCAGCCGTCATACTTCAAGAAGGAGACGAGCCTTTCCTTGCGGCGTTTTACCTGTCGGGTCACGCCGACACGGGGGACAAAGACCTCCGCGCGTGGCTCTCGAGCCGCCTGCCGCAGAGCATGATCCCGCTCGTGTTCCGGCGGCTTGAATCATTTCCGGTGACGAGCGCAGGCAAGCTCGACCGCCGCGGCTTTCCGCGGTGCGGGCGGCCCCAGGCGACAGTTGCGCGAGAGTTTGCGCCACCGCGCACCAGCATCGAGGCGCAGATCGCCAGCGTATGGGAGAATATTCTTGCCGTCTCTCCTATCGGGATCGATGACAATTTCTTCGCGCTCGGAGGAGATTCTCTTCGAAGTCTGCGTTGCACGGCGAAGATGAAGACAGCTGGCCTGCTCGTAAGCGTTGGTGATTTCCTGCAATATCCGACTGTTCGCGAGCTTGCGCGGGTCACGAAGCTTTCGCCGATTGACAGGGGCGGCTCCGCCGGGTCGAGATCGCAAACGCACCAATTTCAGGCGCCAAGCGTGGTACAGGTCCTTTGGCTCGCCAGCCAAATCAAACAGGACTATCGATCCTATGTTACGACTTACCGCATTCTTGGAGGCCTTCGTGCCGAAGCGATGCAGCAGGCGTTGGACGCTGCGGTCGCGCGCCATCCCATACTGCGCGCGCGTTTGAGGGAAAATGTTGCCGGGCAAATCGACATCGAGATTGTTGAGGCGGCGCCTTGTTGGATTGAGTTTCATGATTTTGAGGGTCGACAGCCCAGTGACGCTGACTGCGCCTTAAAGGCCTGGCTTGAGCAAGCCAACCGGTTTCAATGGGATTGGACTACCGCGCCGCTCCTGAGATGTGTCGTGCATCTGATGCCCTGCAACACATTCCATTTGACGTTTATCGAACCGTGGCTCGACGGTTGGAGCGTTCAA
>JASHXZ010000160.1 GCA_030043285.1 Xanthobacteraceae bacterium
ATCGTCGCCAAGGCCTGGAGCGATCCGCCGTTCAGGCAGGCGCTGCTCGACGATGCCAGCAAGGCAGTCGCCTCGTTCGGCCTGCTCAACCGGGTCGGCGATCATTTGATCGCGGTCGAGAATACGCCGAAGCAGCACAATATGATCGTCTGCACCTTGTGCTCCTGCTATCCCTGGGAGGTGCTCGGCCTGCCGCCGGTCTGGTACAAGTCGGCGCCGTATCGCTCGCGCGCGGTCAGCGATCCGCGCGGCGTGCTCGCCGATTTCGGCGTCAAGTTGCCGGCCGGCACCGACATCCGGGTGTGGGATTCGACCGCCGAGACGCGCTTCATCGTGCTGCCGATGCGTCCCGCCGGCACCGAAGGCTGGAGCCAGGAGCGGCTCGCCGCGCTTGTCACCCGCGACAGCATGATCGGCACCGGACTGCCGAAAGAGCCCAAGGAGGCCGCATAATGGACGGCATCCACGACATGGGCGGCATGCACGGCTTCGGCAAAGTCGAGCCCGAGCAGGATGAGCCGGTGTTTCACGCGCCGTGGGAGGGGCGAACGCTCGCGCTCAACCGCGCCATGGGCTACACCGGCATCTGGACCATCGACCAGACTCGCGCCGGCATCGAGCACTTGCCGCCGGACGTTTATCTGTCCAGCTCCTACTACAAAAAATGGGAGACGCGGCTCGAGAACATGATCGTCGAGCTGGGCCTTGCCGGCCGCGACGAACTCGACGCCGGCCATGCGCTGCGCCCGGGCAAGCCGCTCAAGCGCAAGCTCGCCGCCGCCGATGTGCCCAACACGTTATCGCGCGGATCGTTTGCCCGGCCCGCGCAAGCGCCGGCGCGGTTTGCCGCCGGCGACAAGGTGCGCACCAAGAACATTCACCCCGCAACCCATACCCGGCTGCCGCGCTACGCCCGCGGCAAAAGCGGCGTGGTCGAAGCGGTGCGCGGCTGCCACGTCTATCCCGACACCGTGGCGATCGGCCAAGGCGAGAACCCGCAATGGCTCTACACGGTGGTGTTCGAGAGCCGCGAATTGTGGGGCGACGCCGCCGATCCCTCGCTGAAGATTTCGATCGAGGCATTCGAGCCGTATCTCGAACCAGCGTAACGAGCCATGAGCGCTGATCCGGCCACGCTGCTGGCGACGCAGTCGGTGCAAAGCATTCCGCGCAACGACGAAGGTCCGGTGTTCCGCGAGCCATGGGAAGCGCAGGCGTTTGCGCTGGCGCTGTCGCTCAACGAGCGCGGTGTCTTCACCTGGAAGGAATGGGCCGCAACGCTCGGCGAAGAGATCAAAAAGGCGCAAGCCGCCGGCGATCCGGACACAGGCGAAACTTATTATCACCATTGGCTGGCAACGCTCGAGCGCATCGTGGCCGAGAAGGGTCTTTCCGATCCCCGGACACTCGCGCGTACGCGCGATGCCTGGGAACACGCCTGCGCGCGCACGCCGCACGGGGTGCCGATCGAGCTAAGGCCGAGCGATTTCGAGGCGTGACGTCTAGTTTAGCCAGAGCCTTGATGGACTTCACCGTCGCGGTCCGCCGTCGATCGCAATGGCAGCAAAAAGTTTCGAAAGGATTGTTTTGTCAAGGACGCGAAGCGCCGCCTTCGGCGGTCGAAGATCCTTGACAAAGCAATCCTTTCGAAACACGCGACAGCCATTGCGATCGACGGCTTTCTCTGATCGAGAAGGCATTAAACTCAATAATCTTCATGCAATCGCATCATAGCATCCCGAGGACGTGCGGCAGCCATAGCGACAGCGCCGGGATGTAGGTCACCAACGCCAGGAAGATCAGCATCGCGGCGAGCCACGGCAGCACCGAGACCGTCAGCTCGCTGATGCCCATCTTGGTGATGCCGGAGGCGACGTAGAGGTTGAGCCCGACCGGTGGATGGCAGAGGCCGACTTCCATGTTGACCGCCATCAGGATGCCGAGGTGCACCGGGTGCACGCCGAGCGCCGCCGCCATCGGAAACAGGATCGGCGCCATGATCAGCGTGATGGCGGACGGGTCCATGAAATTGCCGGCGGCGAGCAGTACGACGTTGGTGACGAGCAGAAATGCCACCATGCCGAAACCCTGCGCCGTCATCCATTCGGCCATCGATTGCGGGATCTGCTCCGAGGTCAACAGCCAGGAGAACACTGCCGCGTTGGTGATGATGTAAAGGATCATGGCGCTCATCGAGGCGGCCTTGAGCAACACGGCCGGCACTTCGGCGAGCTTCAGCCCCTTGTAGACGAACACCGCGACGATGAACGCATAGACCGCCGCGACGGCGGCGGCTTCGGTCGGCGTGAACAGCCCCGAATAAATGCCGCCCAGCACCAGCGCGATCAGCGCGAGACCCCAGAAACTCTCCCGCAACGCCTTGCCGCACTGGCGCCAGCTGGCGCGCTCCATCCGCGGATAATCGTTGCGGTAGGCGCGATACCAGGTCACCGCGCCCAGAATCGTCGCCAGCATCAGTCCGGGAATGAGGCCGGCGATGAACAGCTGGCCGACCGAGGCGGAATCGACCGGCATGCCGGTCGGCCCGCGCGGCTGCATGCCGCTGGTCGCGACCGCGAAGATGACAAGGTTGATCGACGGCGGGAACAGAATGCCAAGCGCGCCCGATGTGGCGATCACGCCGGCGCCGAAGCGCGCCGGGTAGCCCTTCTGCAACAACGCCGGCAGGATGATCGAGCCGATGCCGACAACCGTCGCGACCGAAGAGCCGGAGATGGCGGCAAACAGCGCACAGGCGACGACGCCGGCGAGCCCAAGGCCGCCGTACCAATGCCCGATCAGCGAGGTGGCAAAGTCGATCATGCGGCGGGCCACGCCGCCGCTGGTCAGCAAATTGCCGGCCAGGATGAAAAACGGAATCGCCATGATCTCGAAGCGATCAAGGCTGGTGAACAGTTTCAGCCCGACCATCTTCGGATCGACGTCCGAGAGGATGAATAAATAAGTCAGCACCGACAGGCCGAGCGCGATCGAGATCGGCATGCCGGACGCCATCAGCGCCAGCAACAGCGCGAACAACAGCTCGGCGCGCACCGTGTGCGACAACTCAATGACGTGCAGCCGCGCCGCAAGGCAGATCACCGCAAGCGCGATCGGCAGAATGACGATCACCGCTGCGGTGACGTTGCCGCTGAAGAGGCGCGGCGCCGCCGGCTTGCCCGGATGCGTCAACACGCTCATCGCGCCGGCTCCAGCGGCACGGCGGCGGAGAGTGCGGCAGCCGGACCCGCGGGCGCGACCGGCGCCTCTTCGGCGGCCTCGTATTCATGCGCATGATGCGGCACGGTGCCGGTCTTGAGGAAACGCCACATCACCTGCAGGAAGCGAAAACACATCAGATAGGAGCCGAGCGGGATGCACAGATAAATGACCCAGCTCGGCCATTCGAGTTCCGGCGAGACCTCATCGGGATCGAGCTCATACACGTAGACCGCGCCGAGCGTGCCGATCACGACGGTGAACAACGCGCCGCAAAGAAGCGCGAATACGATTACCGGCCGGCGCGCCCTCGGATTGAGCCGTTTGACGAGCACGTCGACGCCGACGTGAATGCCGGTGCGCACGCCGAGCGCGGCGCC
>JASHXZ010000806.1 GCA_030043285.1 Xanthobacteraceae bacterium
AATTCGCTAGGCGGGCGTTACCCGCCCCTTCCTGTCCCAGTCCAGAGGCAGCACCCCTCACTCCGGCCGTAGTACCGGAGCGCGTGATGCCCGGAGCCGCCCGGGCGCGGCGGGCAAGGCCGCGCGCAGGCACCGCACTCGCTCCTGCCGCCCGGCTTGCCGTCCGTGCGGTGTCCTTGAGAGCGAGCATTTGCGAATCGTATAAAGCAAGATTTGGGACGTTTGTCAAATATAGTCCCCAAAAAAGTAATATAGCGCTGTTTTTATTGTATTTTTATTTAAAGCCGCCATCTCCGTAACAGTGCCAAGGCTGAGCTTTCCGCGAATCATGAAAGCCGTAGGAGGTATGCGGGCTACGGGTTCGATCGCTGGCTGTCTTTGCATTGCCAGGTAACGCCATTCGGTCCGGGCTTTGGCAGAAAACATCCGGCAAGTCCGCAACTTGCCGGGCAGCTGCTGCAGACTTCGCCTTGCGGACACGATGGAACGGTCACGGTGTAAGGGCTCGCCTGCTTGTAGAGTATGCCGAAGGTTTGCGTCAGTGTTTTGCTCGGGCCCCCCGCCGGGCTTAACGGGTCATAGTAGCTGTTGGTGGTCTCAGCGGTGACGACCGACGTGGACGCGGCGGCGCATGAGGGAGAGCTGGACAAAACCGTCATGGGACTAGAGGCGGTGTAGGTGATCGTTCCGACCGGGATTGCCTGTCCAATCGGGGGCGGGGGCGCCTGGAATTTCCCGGCCGGGGCCGGAATCCAGGGCGGCGGCGACACGACGGTCCCGCCGGTGAAGTCGAACTGGAAGCCAACGATAGGCGCTGGATGGGCCTGCTTCAGCGGCCCTGCGATTTGCGCCAAGGCCTGACTGACGGACGCGGGTTGCGTCGTCAGGCCGTTGGGGAAGTTGGCGGCGCCGAACGTCGCGCCGGTGATCTTGCCGTCTTTGTCGTTCTGCAGGGCAATCGTAAATTCGCTTCCGGCAATTATTCCATGGCCCGCCGGTATGACCAAAGCCCCCTGACCATCAGGCGGCGTCAATGTCGCGTTTCCCAGATTCAGAAGAGCGACCGGTCCCCAGCCCTTATCCATCTCCAGGCCTGTGCTGGTGATGTTAAAGGTCTGGATCGTCGGATTGACGTTGGCTGGACTGCTCAGGTCGGTGACGCCGGTCATATACTGCTGCCACTTGACGAAAGGCGGTTTGCCGGGGTGCGTTGTCAGCGACCATGCGCTCAACTGAAAGCCGAGGTCTCCCGACGCGGCGTCGCTGATGACGGTTTGGGTGAACTTCACCGTGGCGGTGACGCCTGTCACCGGTTTGCAGTCCGGCGACCCGATATTGTAGTTGTAGGTCTGCAGTTGCGCGAATGCGGCAAACGGGCTGCACGACGCCAGCGCCAACCCTAGCAATACCCGGCGGAAATGCTTTTTCATTTTCCAGCTCCACGATCTATCTAAAATTTGCCTGATGGGACGCAAAGCTCGACACGGCAACGCGGCCGCCCGCGTTGCGGCGGCCTCGACTTGCCGGAATTTCTCTATTGATTGCCCCACGAAGCGCGCCACGGCACCTTCGCTCAGTCGCGATACAACAGACCAGAAGATACAACCGACCAGAAAGTGTCAGGCCAGAATGACGCCCGCCGACGGCACGTTCGCTGCCGCTTTCGCCCTCGCGGGATTCGGCACTCCCGATCCGGCAGCTCGATCGTCAGGCTAGTCGAGTTCTTCGACAATTAAAAGATGAAAAGATAGTCTCGGCGCCGGAGCCGCGTGAAATCCGGGAGCGACGCTTTGCGTCCCAACAAAAATTTTCCGGATTGCGCGCCGTGCAACCCGAGCGTTCCGGAAACAAAGGCGTGCCTGAGCGCGGGGCAGGGAGGTCCTATGACTCGCTCTTGCCGCCGAGCTGCTTGAGCTTGGCGAACACGGCGTTGACGTCGAGTTCGTCACCCGGCTGCTTCTCCCCGGGCTCCGGCTCTTCCTTGGGCGCGGTGGTGACCGCGGCGGGAAGCAGCGTGGCGCCCTGTTCCACAACCGGCGCCGGCTTCTCCTTGGCGGCGCGCTGCACTTCGTGGTCGAGATCGATCTGCGAGCACAGACCGAGCGTCACCGGATCGAGCGGCGTCAGGTTCGCCGAGTTCCAGTGGGTGCGGTCGCGGATCGCCTGGATGGTCGATTTCGTGGTGCCGACCAGCCGCATGATCTGGCTGTCCTTGAGCTCCGCGTGATTGCGCACCAGCCAGAGGATGGCGTTCGGCCGATCCTGGCGGCGCGACACCGGCGTGTAGCGCGGCCCTTTCTTCGGCTTGAGGTCCGGCATGCGGACTTTCGGCTCGGAAATGTGCAGGCGGTGGTCGGGATCGGCCTCGGCGGCGGCGATCTCCTCGCGGGTCAACTGGCCGGTCAACACCGGATCGAGGCCTTTGATGCCCTGCGCCGAGTCGCCGTCAGCGATCGCTTTGACTTCGAGCGGGTGCAGGTTGCACAGCTCGGCGATCTGGTCGAACGACAATGAGGTGTTGTCGACCAGCCAAACGGCTGTAGCCTTCGGCATCAAGGGCGCGGTCGCCATAGGTAAATCTCCTCTGCGCTCCGCCCGCCCCTGCGGGCGAAGCCATTCATCTGACGATGACTGGAATCCTGCCGAAATATAGGCCGCGGGCGCGGCCGGTGCAACCGATTATGCGCCGTCACGGCATGCGGTTTTGGCTGCCCATGATGGGCGGACGGCCTGCCGCTGTCGCGGGCTTTAGCGGTGCGCTGCCAGGAGGTTGAGCCAATTCAGGCGCAGTAAACTGAAGCGTTCATCGACTTCCGGAGCAATTTTTCCCGAACGATTGCCCTGGTTTACAGACAGCGCCTCTCCGGCTGCGGGCCCCTCCATCGGGAAATTTCGGCCGGACAGAACGCCAGACCGCCGTGAAGGAAACATGAGCACTTGCAGGCGCTTCACACCGCTCCGGCAGTGGATCTCGCGCTCTTGACACTACAATTTAGAGTGATATACATCTTAAAGTGATAAATCATCCAGAAGCCCGCGCAACGGGAATTGCGCTTGCCGTATGTGGCAGGCAGAACGTTATTAGGTCGCGGCCAAACGTGCGCTTGCAAATCGTAACGCCAGCGCCGGCGCTGGAATAAGGGAGCGGGCAACGTGGCATCGGCAGGCATCTGAAGGAAGGCAAGGCTCGGAACGTTCATTGTAGGAGTTGCCAATGAGCTTTGCGTCGCCGCCGAAACTTCCCAAGGAACGCAGCTTCGGGCTTATGCTCACTGCCGTTTTTGCCATTTTGGCGATTAGCGGAATCATCAGACACCGGAGCTGGATCGTCTATGGCGGGTACTTCATCGCCGCCGGCGCATTCGGCGTGCTGTCGCTCACGAACCCCCGCGTTCTTCGGCCTTTGAACAAGGCTTGGTTTTATTTAGGCAGAGCTCTCGGCAAGATCATCAGCCCGATCGTCATGGGCATCATCTTCTTTGGCATTCTGACGCCCGTCTCCATTGTGACCCGGCTATTTGGCCGTGACGAGCTTCGGTTGAAGCGTCGCGCGGTCAATTCTCATTGGCTTGACCGTACTTCGCCGATTGCGGCGGCCCAGTCGTTCAAGAAGCAGTTCTGAATGCACCGGAATGGAGGTGAATAAATCATGGGTACGTTCATGGCGGAGCTTTGGGACTTCCTGCGGGTTCGCAAGAAGACGTGGGTGACACCGATCATCGTCCTTGTGATCCTCATTGTCGGGTTGCTGATCGTGACGGACTCTACCGTGGTCGGGCCATTCATCTATGCTCTGTTTTGAGCGATGAATATTCTGGGCCTGTCGGCTTTC
>JASHXZ010000807.1 GCA_030043285.1 Xanthobacteraceae bacterium
CCGGGAGATTTGGTAGCGGGCCAAGCCTCACGTCGCTACTACCGTGGATTTAATACTACCGCAGATTTTATGTGACCGGAAGGGTTATTTTTCGCGTCCCCCCTCTTGACAGGTAGTGTAATGCCGGCGTCACTTTGCCGTTCGGGATGTTGCAAACGACTGCGGCTATGGGCCGGCTCGAAAAGGTAACTGCTATCAGTCCCCGACCTGGACAAAATCGGATTGACGCCAAAATCCCCTTTCGATTCGATGGCGCAGTGTGGCCATTCGGCGCGGCGAGCTATCTTTTCAGCAACATGTCTGTTTCGCCTTTTCGGAACGGCCGCTGACAACCGCTTCGCGGCGCGCTCGGGTTCTCCAAAGGCGTAACTTAGGCGTTTTCGCTGCGCGATCGACGCGAGAGCGGCATAGCGCGGGAAAATTGGCACCGGGCCGCAGAGCCGATATAGAACCTGCCTGCGCGGGGGCGCTGACCCGCGTACCGTTTTGTGGCGACGCGATGTATTACATACCCGTAATTCTCGGAAGCGTGCGCAGAAACCGCGAGACCGTGAAGGTCGCGAGGCTTGTGTTGGAGCTTATGAAGGACTTACCCTGCGTCACGGCGGAACTGATTGATCTTAAAAGCCTTAACTTGCCCATGATGGAGGAGAGGTTGCGGTTCAGAGACGACCCTCCTCCAGCGCTCAGTGAATTCAGCGGCAAGATCAGCCGGGCCGACGCGATCGTTATCGTCACCCCAGAATATAACAGCGGCTATCCTGGAGTGCTCAAGAACGCGCTCGATTATCTCAAGGACGAATACAAGCGCAAACCATTTGGAATCGTCACTGTATCGTCGGCATGGTCGGGCGGCATGCTCTGTTTAACCGCCTTGCGCCAAGTGATTCTTCATCTCGGCGGTATTCCGATTCCGGCCATTCTGCCAGTCTGCAAGGTGCAGGACGTTTTTGATGAGCAGGGCAATTCACGCGACCTGCAATTCCAGCACCGTGCTAAACAGTACTTGGGTGAGCTGCTCTGGTTTACGGAAGCGTTGGCGGTCCAGAGAAGGAAATCGACTTGAGTTGCCGCGGTTTCTGAATGGTGTGGCGGCCTGTGTTGCGGGCCCGGAAGCCGGAAGTTTTAGGATTAGGACGTGCACAGACAGCGCAGCGATGCCGTTTCCCATAAGCGAGCCGGCCGGTTATTCGCCGATCGTGTCCCGGAGAGCAATTCAGGGCGTTTCGAGGAAACTGCAGGCGGTTAGCCGTGCCGGTGACGACGGCTCGATGCGTCGCTTCTTGAAATCGCTTCGGATCGCAGGGGTAGCACGGCGCTGTCGGCCATGAGCGCATTTGGCGTCTGCTGCGGCCAAGTCGATCGCATGCCGCCCGTCGCGCAACCTCGAGATCACCACGTTGCCGACAACCCTAGGGTTGAACGCGATGGGTCTGTCTGCGGTATTATAGAGCCCGGAAATGAAATCGCACCGCTGTAATCGGCCGCAGCAAATGCCGGTATTGTCGGCGCCAATGCATCGAACGCGCAATCGGACAGACAATGAATTTTTCCGGGGAACTCGCCACACGCGGGCGGCGAAAAGCGCGACGGCCACACTTGTCTAAGACAGCCGCGTGCGCTGCGGATCGAAGCGCCGATGGATCCGCGGTTTGGTTGCCGTAGCCCTTTCGGCACATCACGCCCGGTCGCGCCGGCGCGCGACCGGGCGCCAGTATCGCGCAATTTGTCAAGAGGGGGCAGGCGAAAAATAAATCTTCGGCGTGATGAAATCTGTGGTAGCATTAAATCTCCGGTAGTATTAAACCTCCGGCTTGTACCGAAGTACAGCGGCAACGACCTGGCACGCTCTAAGAGGTAACTCTGCCATCAATCCTCGCTGAGGAAAGAGTATGGATGCCGTAGCGCTGGTTGCCACCTTGACAACGCCTCAAACCGGGATGGGGATTCAGAAAGTCCCGAACGAGGTCACGTGGTTACAAATCAGAACAGATCTTGTTGGCGACATTCCGGGAGAATGGCTGCGATCGCACTTTCCGGGAAAGCTGCTTTATGCATTGCGCACTTGCGCGGCCGGCGGCCAATTCGATCGTTCCCACGCGGAACGCCATCGGCGTCTCCTTGCCGCAGCCAACGATTATGACCTGGTAGAGCTGGAGGCCGACTCCGATTTGGACTGCGGTCTGTTAAAGGCCATTCCGCCGGCCAAGCGGATGATCGTTTGGCGAGGAAAGGAACGCACGGCCGCCCAGTTTGAGGCGCGATTTTTACAAATGGCTACGGTTCCGGCCGCTTGCTATTGCGTGGTTGCAGCGGCCACTCGGACAAGCGACGGGCTGGCGCCCTTGCGGTTCTTGAGCAGCCTCAAACGAACTGACGTTGTCGCGTTTTGCGAAGGCGCTGCCGGACTGTGGAGCCAGTTGCTCTCTCCCTATTTCGGGGCGCCATTCATATTTGCGGATTTGGACCATGCTGCGCGTGCCAAGGGGCGACTGCATGTTCAACAACTGATCAGCGACTACGGATTCCCCACACTTCGGCCGGTACGAGAGCTTTACGGCATGGTGGGGACCCGGATTCTTCAATCTCCGTCGCCGCGTTTGCACAACACCGCGTACCAAATTCTGAACCATCCGGCGTTGTTTCTTCCATTTCATGCCGAGGATTTTGAAGACTTCTGGAAGAACATGGTGGAATCCGAGATTTTGGA
>JASHXZ010000808.1 GCA_030043285.1 Xanthobacteraceae bacterium
TGAGGCGAAGGCGTGAATCCGAAAGGTCGAATTCTTGGTTACATCGCGCGCATTGAAAATGGTGTCGTTCATGACTACCAGGCAGCCGCGGCCGCGCGATTGCGGGTCCGCCGCGACCCGCACCGCATTGATGAGGTTGAGGTAACCGTCGGCGCTCATCGCCGAAGCGGGCCGCATCGAGCCGACGATCACCACCGGCTTGTCGGTCTTCAGGGTGAGGTTGAGGAAATAGGCCGTCTCTTCCAGCGTGTTGGTGCCGTGCGTGATCACGATGGCGTCGGCCTGATCCTGGTCGAAAATCGCATGGATCTTGCGGAGAAGTTCGAGCCAGTCGGCATCGAGCAGCGCGTGGCTCGGCAAGCGGCGAAACGGGATTTCCTCGACGGCGGCGATTGCGGCGAGTTCGGGAAGCTGTTTGACAAGCTCGCCCTCGCCGAGCCGTTTGCCGGCTTCGATATACCAGGCCATATCGAGCCGGTCGGTGCCGACCGAATCGATCGTCCCGCCGGTGAAGATCAAGCCGATGCGCGGCAAGCTGGCCATGAAACTGCCCACGTCAGGACGGTGTCCATCGCCCCAAGGCGACGATAAGGACATAGCGGGCGCCCTTACCGGCGTCTATGAACTCGCCATGCGATAGCGTTTCAAGGGAACGGCGAGCCCAATGCCGCAAGCGAGCGGGGGGCGCTGCGGCAAGCCGGAAGATTGCTAGGGATCCGGCTTGTATCCATCCGTCAGCGTCTGCAGGAAAGCGATGATATCGCTCTCGTCCCGCGCGGTCATCGCCGGCGTCTCGCCTAAATGCCGATCGAACGGCGGATCGGCGACGTCGATATTGGCGGTAAACCGCGCCGGGATGTCGTCGTACTTTCGCGCCATTCCGTCCGGTCCGCGCGGGTAGACCTTCTGCGGATCGGTATCGCGGAAATCATAGAAGTCGAGCACTTGTTGCAGCGTCTGGAATACGCCGTTGTGGAAGAACGTCCGCCGCGTCGCGGTGTTGCGCAAAGTCGGCGTAGCAAACATGCCGCAATATTGCGTCTGGGTCGCCATGTCTGTGCGCGTCGGTCCGCAGATGCCGAGGTCGAAATAGCCGGGATCCTTATTGACCGCGAGCGCAACGTTGCGCGGCGCACCTAATGCCTCGTACTGATGATCGGTGAACAGCGGCGGCAAACCATCACGGCTCGGCTGGTCCAGATGGCAGCCGCCACAATTGGCCTTCTTGGGATCGTTGAACAGCTCATAGCCGCGCATCTCGGCTTCGCTCAGGCGGGCTTTGCCTTCGAGCCAGTAATCGTACTTGCTGGTGTAGGGATGGAAGCTCGGCTCCTCGATCTGATAGCGCCCGACCGCAAACATCGCTTCGGCAATCAGGAGCCTGGGATTGTCGAATACACCCGGACCAAACAGTTCGGCAAAAAGCTTCGTATAGGATGCCTGGTGCAACTTCGCCACCACCGTAGCAGCATCGCCGCCGTCCATCTCGCGCGGGTCGAGCAACGGCATGATGGCTTGATCCTGAAACGTGTCGGCGCGGCCGTCCCAGAACAGACCACCTTGCGGAACCATATTGGCTGTCGCTTGCGCGGACGTGGCAATTTTTTGCGCACGCGCCGCCGTCTGACCCGCCGCGGCCATCTGCGCGAGATTGACGTTCTCGAGTTCTGGATTGTCGAGCCCGATGCTGAAGGGCGGCTGGCGTTCGAGATACTCGAGCGACGGCACCGCCCGCACGCCCTGGCTTGACAGCTTGGGACCGCCCAGCATGACCGGCCCCTCGTTCGGCGGGCCATAGGCATGCTGTGGGCTGTGGCATGAGGCGCAGGAAAGCTGGCGCGAAGAGGAAAGATTGGCGTCGTAGAAGATCTGCCGGCCCAACTGGGCCATCGCCGACAACTGCACTGCGCGCGGGCGCACGAGATGAATCGGATGCGGGTTTTCGCCGGGCAGACCTTGCGGTTGAGCCGCAACGGTAGCGCCGGCCAACGTGAGCAGGCCGGCGCCCAGTAGCCACAGAAGGTGGCCGGGTCGCATGACGTTGCGTCGCGCGATCAGAGGTGCCCGAGCGGCACGGGGGAGATGACGATGCCGCTTTCCGGATCGAGGAACAGCCGGTAGTTCGCATCGCCGCGGCTGAAATCGAACATGTCCATGATCGATCCGGCGCTGTCATCGAACGAGCCGCCGCCGAGACGCTTGCCGTCGAGCCAGTTGTCTTCGATGAAGCGCACCACGGAAGCCTGCGAGATGCGCTCGTGGCTCACGAAGTTCGGCTTGGCGAACGGCGAGATCACCAGGAACGGGATACGGGTGCCGGGGCCGCAACGGCCATTCACCGGCTTGCCGGCAAGGCCGTCAGGCTGGGGCTGTGACTCGGCTCCGGTGCCGCACTGGTCCGGACCGTTGACCGTATCGGCGGTCGAGTAAGACGCGCTGGTCGGGGTCGCGTAGGCGTGGTCATACCAGCCGTCGGAGTCGTCATAGGTTATGATGACCGCCGTATCCTTCCAGTCGGGCTGGAGCTCGAGGAAATTGATCAGATCGACCAGGCCCTGCTGCTCATCGAGCGGATCGGAATTGCCGGGGTGAGCGTCCTGATAAGCGGCCATCTTGATGTAGGACACCGCCGGGAAGTTGCCGGCCTTCACCGCGGCGAAGAAGTCCTGCAGATCGTACTGGTGATTGGCAGGGTCAAGCGTCGTACTGCCCGGCTCCATGGTGTGGCCGATCGCCTGGACCGAGCTCGGCCGGGCATGCGTCGGGTTCTCGGTTGACGCGAAGTACTGGAACCACATGTGGTGCTGAACGTAGTCGTTGATGTTGGCGCCGACGACGCTCGAGAATGTGCTGCGCTGACAGCCGGTGGTGCCATTGGCGTTTATGGTTTGCAGATCAAAGCCGCCCATGAAGCCGCCCCAGCTGACGTCGGCCGCATTGAGCAGATCGCCGATGTTCTTGCTCGTCATCTGCACCGTCTTTGACGTGCTCGAGCAGACATCGAAAGCGGGATCGCTGTCGCCAATCTGGGTCAAGCCGCCTTGGCCGTCGGCGACCTCCTGCGACGCGCTCACCGATCCGACCTTGATCACCGCGCCATTGGTTTGACCGGAGACCACTTCGACTGCGCCCGGCGTCGATGGGCCGTAGGTGTCCGTGTAGGCGTTGTCGTTCAGTGCGAAATACTGGGCGTAGTTCCAAATCCCCATTACGGTATTGCCGTCGAAATAGCCCATCACCTGCCCGGTGGTGCCGAAGGCGCCAACGCCGCCGCTGGTGCCGTTGCCGGTAAATTTCGGAAACAGATCGGCCTTGCCGTTATCGTAGGCCTGTTGCTCCGCCGTATAGCCGTGGTTTTGATCTGCGGTGTTAGCCTGCGTCCGATCGAGACGGAACGGGTTTG
>JASHXZ010000809.1 GCA_030043285.1 Xanthobacteraceae bacterium
CCCGATACCAGCGTCGATCTGGTTCCTATCGTCCGGCAGGTCGTCGACTCGCTGCAGATGCTGGCGCGCGACCGCGGCGTCACCGTCAATACCGAGGCGGCCGGCGCGCTCTGGGTTCTGGGCGATCGCGACGAGCTGGTCCGGGTGTTTGAGAATCTGGTGGAGAACGCGCTTAAATACGGCGCGCCCGGCAAGCGGGTCGACGTGACCGTGGCGCACGGGCAGGGGGACGGCCAAGCGGGCGACCACGACGAGGCGTTGGTGAGCGTGCGCGATTACGGCCCGGGCATCGCGCGGGAGCATTTGCCGCGGCTGACCGAACGCTTTTACCGCGTCGATGTGCGCGAAAGCCGCGCCCAGGGCGGCACCGGACTGGGCCTCGCTCTGGTCAAGCACATCCTCAACCGCCACCGCGGCCGGCTTACTATCGAGAGCGCGCCCGGCGCCGGCGCCACGTTCGTCATCCACTTGCCGATCGTGGATCGGCCGCAAAGCCAATAATGGCGTTATATCATTGGCTTGCGATGTCACCGCAATGTCATGCAGCCATCATAGAAAGAGTGCCGAGAACACCATCATGAACGCCAGCCCCGCTATTTCGGTCGCCGCTCCGCCCTCCGCCGAGCGCCGCGTGACGAGCGAAAAAATCACCATCAGCGACCTCGATTTCTTCTATGGCGCCACCCGGGCGCTGAAATCGATCAGCTTGCCTTTATACGAGAAGATGGTGACGGCATTCATCGGCCCGTCGGGCTGCGGCAAGTCGACTTTGCTGCGCGTGCTCAACCGCATGTACGACCTCTATCCAAACCAGCGCGCCGCCGGCCGCGTGATGTTCGACGGCACCGACATCCTCTCCCCGCAGCAGGACATCAACGTGCTCCGCGCACGGATCGGCATGGTCTTCCAGAAGCCGACGCCGTTCCCGATGTCGATTTACGAGAACATCGCGTTCGGCATCAGGCTGTACGAGCGCCTGCCGAAATCCGAGCTGGATGGCCGCGTCGAGACCGCGCTGCACCGCGCCGCCTTGTGGGACGAGGTCAAGGACAAGCTCCACGCCAACGGCCAGAGCCTGTCCGGCGGCCAGCAACAGCGGCTGTGCATTGCCCGCACCGTGGCGGTGCGGCCGGAAGTGATCCTGCTCGACGAGCCCTGCTCGGCGCTCGATCCGATCGCGACCGCCAAGATCGAGGAGTTGATCGACGAGTTGACCGAAGAGTATACGATCGTGATCGTCACCCATAACATGCAACAGGCGGCGCGGGTTTCCGAGTACACCGCCTTCATGTATCTGGGCGAGCTGATCGAATTCGATCGAACCAGTACAATGTTCACCGCGCCGCGCGATCAGCGCACCCAGGACTACATCACCGGCCGCTTCGGGTGATTGCGGGTCAAGCGCAAGGCATAGCTCCATGACCGAATACAGCGCCAGGATCGATCACACCTCCCGGGCCTTCGACAGCGATCTGCAGGAGATCGCCCGCAAGGTCGCCGAAATGGGCGGCCTCGTCGAAAAGCAGATCGGCAACGCCACCAGCTCGCTGCTCGAGCGCGACACCGAGCTGGCCGAACGGGTGATCGCCACCGACGTCACCATCGATGCCATGCAGCAGGACATCGAGGAGAAGGCGATCCTCACCATCGCGCGGCGGCAGCCGATGGCGATCGATTTGCGCGAGGTGGTCGGCGCCATGCGCGTGGCCAACGATCTCGAGCGAATCGGCGATCATGCCAAGCACATCGGCAAGCGCGTCGTGGCGCTCGGCGGCGACCTCTACCCGCAGACCCTGATCCGCGGCGTCGACCACATGGCCGAGCTGGTGCTGGCGCAGATCAAGCAGGTGCTCGACTCCTACGGCAGCCGGGATCTGCAGTCGGCGCTCGCGGTGTGGAGCGGCGACGCCGAGATCGACGCGCTGTGCACCTCGCTGTTCCGCGAGCTGCTCACCTACATGATGGAAGACCCGCGCAACATCACGTTCTGCATGCACCTGATGTTCTGCGCCAAGGATATCGAGCGCATGGGCGATCATGCCACCAACATCGCCGAAACCGTCTACTTCATGATCGAGGGTCGCCCGATTACGGACCAGCGTCCGAAAGGCGA
Organism: Xanthobacteraceae bacterium; assembly: GCA_030043285.1. Lineage (GTDB taxonomy): Bacteria > Pseudomonadota > Alphaproteobacteria > Rhizobiales > Xanthobacteraceae > BOG-931. The sequence goes on from JASHXZ010000809.1 coordinate 2,114, forward strand.
CACCACGAGCTTTCCTTCAGCGCTGATGCAGAGATAAGCGGGGAACCGGGATGACGGCCAACATCCTGATCGTCGAGGACGAGGAACCGCTGACTGAACTGTTGCGCTACAATCTCGAAGCCGAAGGCTACGGGGTCGACGCCGTGGCCCGCGGCGACGAGGCCGAGACGCGGCTGCGCGAGACCGCGCCCGACCTCCTGGTGCTCGACTGGATGCTGCCCGGCCTGTCCGGCATCGAACTATGCCGCCGGCTGCGGGCCCGGCCGCAGACTCAAGGGCTTCCTATCATCATGCTCACCGCGCGGGGCGAAGAGAGCGAGCGGGTGCGCGGGCTCGCCACCGGCGCCGACGATTATATCGTCAAGCCGTTCTCGGTGCCGGAGCTGTTGGCGCGCATCCGCGCCTTGTTGCGGCGGGCCAGTCCGGAGCGTGTCGCCACGCTGCTCGTCATCGGCGATCTCGAACTCGATCGCGAGAAGAAGCGGGTGTCGCGCACCGGCCGCCCGGTCGA
>JASHXZ010000810.1 GCA_030043285.1 Xanthobacteraceae bacterium
CGCCGACACGGCCCGCTGGGCCAAGGCCGTCAAATTCTCCGGCGCGAAGGTGGAATGATAATCTATCGTCATTGCGAGGAGCGAAGCGACGAAGCAATCCAGCACGGCGGCGCCGCACTGGATTGCTTCGCTTCGCTCGCAATGACGAGCAGCTTGTAGCCTGGGTTGAGCGAAGCGAAACCCGGGGCGACGGTGAAGACTGCAATATCGTTCCCCGGATTTCGCTTCGCTCAATGCCGGGCTACGCGCCGCGCAAGTTTTGAACGCCCAGAGCGATTCTCAGGCCAAGCGATTGTTTCTGTTAAAAGATTTCGCCCAATCGCAACAAATAGTGCGCGAAGGCAGTCGCGAGGCCACATCCGCCGAAGCAAAAAACGCTGCAGAATCAAGGCTCAGTCGATTGCGATTGACAAAGCTGCGGCGCGAACTAAAAGCCGACGCCGCTTTACTCATCAAGGGCGTCAACGCGAGGCGATCCGGTTGATGGAGTGGAGCGCGGTGCCTGCGTGCGGTTTCGCAGATCGCACTCGGGCGGCTTCGGACCCTGCTCGTCCGGCATTACGACCGGGCCGCGAGGAGCCTCGCTAATAAAGGGATTTGGAGTGGCTTAAAGCTGCTCCAAATTGCCGGGAAACGCAGCCCGAAGCTGAGCCGAGGCCTGAAAAACCTCGGCGAGTGCCGCGACGGAGCGCCGAAAGGCGAGCGCGCCCCGCACAGCGGATGTCCGCGGTAACGCGAAACATCCGTGGCGCGCGCCGCACTGGCCAGCGGTTCGGATGCTCTCATCCGAAGTGCCGGTGCGGATATTCGTATGCGCCTCTCGGCGCTCCGCCCCCTTTATTTTATTTGGGGCAGCTTTCGTGCAGTGGCTTGGCAAGACTCGGACGCGAACAAAAAACGCGCCGCGAGAATGGTGAAGCTTTGCCCTATGCACCTCATCCTGAGGTGCGAGCGAAGCGAGCCTCGAAGGATGTAGGCCGAGGCGCCCGGGCCTGCATCCTTCGAGGCCCGCGCTATGCGCGGGCACCTCAGGATGAGGCGTTGAGGCAGAGGCGGGGAGAGGGGCGCGGGCGTCGCGGCGGGACCCCCACCCGATTGCGCTTCGCGCGACGACCTCCCCCTTGCAGGGGGAGGTGAAGTAGTAAGCGTGGCGCGGAAGGAGAAAGCTCGTACCGTCATTGCGAGCGTCAGCGAAGCAATCCAGGGCCGGGTGCACCGACTCGTGGATTGCTTCGTCGCGGAGCTTGTCATCGGGCCGGCCACTTCGGGCCGGACCCGTTGGCTCCTCGCAATGACGGATTTTGCCCCGCTAGCGCGGCGGGATGGAGATCGAGGACATGACTTTTTGTTCATCTTTTCGCGCGCGGCGCGCTGGCTCTCTTTGCGGCGCAATATCACGGGTTGGCGCGGGTCTTCACGTGTTCGGGAACTTGCGTCCGCGGCTCACGTTATTTTGCTGACCGTTCCTATTTGAATCTTCAGACAACAATATCTTCAGACAACAATTATGGGATTTCGTGACATGCACGCGTGGAAGCTCACGACGGGAATTGGCGCAGCCGTCCTTACCGCATCCTTGGCGTGCGGCCCGGGCGTTGCCGCCCCCCACATCGGCGGTGGTGCGCCGCACATCGGCGGTGGCGCTCCTCATTTCGGCGGCGGCATGCCGCATATCGGAGGCGGCGGTATGCCGCATATCGGCGGTGGCGGCGTTCCGCACTTTGCTCCGCACATTGCGGCAGTCCCGCACATTGCAGCGGCGCCGCATATCAGCGCACCGCATTTTGCTCCGCATATTGGCGCGGCGCGCGGCTTTGCGCCGCACGCGAACTTCGGCCGGCGCGCCGGCATCGCGCACTTTGCGCCGCGCACGCATCTCGGCCGGATCGGGCACAGAATGCACGGGCCGATCGGAACGCATATGCGCACCGCCACCCATGGCGGTCCGCTCGCGCACGGCACCGCCGCAAATAACCACGCGAACGCAGCGCGGGCGGCGGGGCTGCACGCTTCCGTCAATCACGTGACCGGCGCGGCCGCGCCGCAAGCGTTCGGGGCGCATCGCAATTTTGCCCGCGTGCGCGCACTGCGGCCGTTCCTGGGGACGCCGTGGTTCCGCCGCTACCATCACCTGGGCTGGTTCGGCCCGCTGTTCTGGCCCTATGCGTACGGCGACGTGTTCTATTACGCGCTGTGGCCGTACGCGTACGATTATTACGATCCGTTCTGGGTCTACGGTTACGGCGACGTCTACGAGGCGATCTTCCCGTCCTACGATTACGCATCTTACGTGCGCTGGCGCGGCGGTGAGGCGCGCATGACGGCGCTCAGCCATAGCGTGGCGCAGAGCTGTACCGACGAGGCGGCCGAAGTCACCGGCTGGCCGGTCGATCAGATCCAGGCCGCACTGGCGCCCAACCAGCAGCAGACGGCGTTGCTCGACGATCTCGGCAACGCCATCGTCAAGGCGAGCGACGTGATCAAGTCGGATTGCCCGACGCGCGTGTCGTTCACCGCGCCGGACCGTTTGGCCGACATGCAGCAGCGGCTCACAGGTTTGGTGCAGGCGATCGGCATCGTGCAGCCGCCGCTCGCCAAGTTTTATGACTCGCTCAACGACGAGCAGAAGGCGCGGTTCAACGCGCTCGGCGCGCCGTCCGATCAGAACGGGCCGCAAGGAGAACAAGGCCAACAGGCGGCGCAAAACTCGCAAAGCCAACAGCCGGCGCAAAGTCCGCAAAGCCAGTGCGGCGAGAACACCATCGCCTGGCCGGCCGACCGCATCGATCAGGTGGTGCATCCGAACGGCGAGCAGCGCGCCAAGCTCGACGCGCTCAATGCCGCGGCGAGTGAGGCCGCCGACACCATCAAGGCGGCCTGCCCGAGCGAGCTGCCGGCGACCCCGCCGGACCGCCTTGGCGCCGAGGGCAAGCGGCTGGCGGCGATGCTGCAGGCGGTCGAGACCATCCGCCCGAAGCTCGACGATTTCTACGCTTCTCTGAGCAACGAGCAGAAGGCGCGCTTTAATACGATCGGGCGGCAATTGTATGCTGCGCGGTGATGCACGTGGAAATGAATCGTCATTGCGAGCGAAGCGAAGCAATCCAGGATCGGGTGCACCGACTCCTGGATTGCTTCGTCGCCCCTTCGGGGCTCCTCGCAATGACGAATTAGTGAAACAGTTTCGGAAACTTCGTTCGTAGCTTCTGCCGCAGGTTGGCGCTGACGTCGACCACCGGCGGGAACGTGTTCTTCAGTTTCATGTCGTAGGGAATGCAGGCATCGATCAGGATGCGGTTGTTGAAATTGCCGGGCAGAAAAAGCGGATCGCGCTTTGATGCCCACGCTTTCTGCACCAGGTCGATGTCGGCGTTGGGATCGAAACGGGTGCACATCGCCCACAGCACCTGATCGAGATCGCCGGCGTCGATGTCGTCGTCGACCACGA
>JASHXZ010000811.1 GCA_030043285.1 Xanthobacteraceae bacterium
TCATGACAGCGCTCCCCGCTTTGCAAGCGCTTATTAGAGCGAGAAACCACCGGCTCGTCTACCGAGCTTCAGTGGCACAATAGCGCGCAGGACAATAGGGATGTCCGATGGCGGCACTTTTCCTGGCGGATCAGCAGCGCAGATACAGGGCTAGCGGCCCCATCCCGGTCGGGGGCGGGTTTACGCGGCCTTTTTGCCGATGGCGCTCGCCGGTGCGGCGTGGATCGTGGCAGTCCGCCCCAGCAGCGCCCGCCGCCGTTGGCGCTGCGAGCGGACGAACAGATGCAGCAACAGTTTCACAATCCGCACGAACAGGTGCAGCGTCAGTTTGACGATCCGTTTGGTGACAGCGTGCCGTGCTTGCTGGCGCTCCCGCAGCGCGATGACCAGCGCACCGCGCCTCTCGAGCTCGGCTTTGAGACTGCAAATTTCAGCCTGTTGGCGGCCGAAGTCGGCCGATTGGTTGGCGCTCTTGGTTTTCAGCCCCTCGAGATTGACTTCAAGGCGGCGGATGGCGACCGCGAATTGGGCTCGCAGATGATCGCGGTCGGCGCGGATCTCCGGCATGGTCAGCGGCGACGCGGCCATGACGTCGCGCGTGGCCAAGCGCACCGCGCGCTTGTAGAACGGGGCAGCCAACAATAGCGTCAGCAGGCATCCGCCCAAGAACGCGATACCGGAAAACATCGCCGTCAGCACCATGGCTCACCTGGATGGCAGGGATGCACTTATGAGCTTTTTTCACGGCGCGCCAATCGGCTCCAGACCTGTTTGCGGTTAACCTAAACTCGCCCGCCCGCAGCCGGCGGAGGAGGTTCCGACCGGGCTGCGGACCGCAATGATGCTTTGATCTGTCGCGGCTTTAGATACTATGCTTCGGTCCTTCGCAGGAGGCTTCCGATGTTTCGGCTGTGCAAATTCGCCATTGCGGCCGTCGTGCTTACGCAATTGGCGGCCACCGCTGCTGCCGCGCAGGTTGCAATTTGTCCTTACGGTGCTTGCGTCGTCGTTCCCCCGGGTCACTACCCCTGGCGGCTCCACGATTTTCGCCCGCGCTTGCGCGACGGTCTGCCGATGTTGGACAGCTTTCATACCGACCCGACCGAGTTCCATGGCGTCGGCTGCATCTGGGCTCGGCGCCCGCTGCCGACGCCATCCGGGTTGGCGTGGGGCATCGGCGAGGATTGCTGGCGTTATTGAAAGAGCGGCCAACATCGCGGCGGCGCGAACCACGAGAACCCCGCGAGGGAGCCGGTATGGACTTCGGATTCACCGAAGAGCAAAAACTGTTTGCCGAGCAGGTACGCCGTTTCGCGCAACAACACTTGGCGCACGGCGCGCTTGCGCGCGCACACGATCCAGCTTTTCCGTTCGATGTGGCGCGGCTGATGGCCCAGCAGGGGCTTATGGGCATCACGCTGCCGGCCGAAGACGGCGGGCAGGGCGGCTCGCTGATGGACGCGGTGATCGCGATCGAGCAGGTTGCCGCGGTCTGCCCGCGCAGCGCCGACGTGGTGCAGTTCGGCAATTTCGGCCCGATCCGCACCTTCGCTGAATACGCCTCGCCGGCACAGAAGAAGCGTTGGCTCGGCGCGCTGTTGGCCGGCCGCATGGTCATGAGCCTTGGCATGACCGAGCCGGACGCCGGCTCCGCGGTGACGGATCTGAAAACCAGCGCGCGGGCCGACGGCAGCGATTACGTGATCGACGGCAGCAAGGTGTTTTCCACCTTCAGCGCCGAGGCCCAGGTCTTCCTCGTCTATTTGCGCTTCGGCCGGGGGCTCGACGGCATAGGGTCGGTCCTGATCGAGCGCGGCACGCCGGGTTTTGAGATCGGCAAGCCGTCGGCGTTCATGAGCGGCGAAGAATGGTGCGAACTGCATTTTTCGAACTGCCGCATTCCGGCCGAGAACGTTCTGCTCGGGCCCGGCGGATTCAAGAAGCAAATGGCCGGCTTCAACGTCGAGCGCATCGGCAACACGGCGCGCTCGCTCGCCTACGGCCGCTACGCGTTCAACGCGGCACGTGCCTATGCGGCAACGCGCCGACAATTCGGCCGCCCGCTGGCTGAGTTCCAGGGCTTGCAATGGAAGTTCGCCGACATGGCGATCAAGCTGGATAGCGCGCAGCTCTTGCTCTACCGCGCCGCGGTCAATGCCGATCGCGGCCTACCCTCGGCCTACGAGACCGCAGTCGCCAAAGCGGCCTGCAACCAGGCCGGATTCGAAGCGGCAAGCGAGGCGGTGCAGATCATGGGCGCGCTCGGTTATAGCCGCGAGACGCTGGTTGAGTATTGCATGCGGCGCACGCGCGGCTGGATGATCGCCGGCGGCTCGATCGAGATGCTGAAGAACCGCATCGCCGAGCATATTTTCGAGCGCCGCTTCGATCAGCGCCCGCCGCGCTGACAGTTCGCTGCACGCGGTCAGTCCGCCGACCAGATGTCTGCGCGGCCCCTAAACGGCGGCGATTTCACAGCTGCGGCGAATCGATTGCAAAAAAGCCACATATTAGGCAAAATCCAAAATATGCATCGGAGCTGGCACGAGGCTCCGCAGGGAGATCGCAATGCACGGGGTGGCTAAGGCATTGTTGAAAACGGCGTCTGTGATCGCGTTGCTGTTGAGCGGTTTGCTGCTGCTGCCGAGCCCAGCCTCGGCGCAGTTCCCGTTCCCGAATATTCAGTTCAGAGTTCCGTACGTGGGTGGCGGCGGTGGCGGCGGCCACTACAGGAGCCGGCGTCACAAAGCGCACGAGCGGCGGTCGCACGGGCACGACGACGAGGACGAGCCCGCCGAACACACGAAATCGGCACCGCAGCCACAGCCAACGGCCGCAGCCCCCGTCAAGGACACGCCGGCGGTGCAGCCGCCCGCGCCGCAACCGGCGGCGTCGCAGCCGCCGGCATCGCAGGGGGGAGCCCCTGCCGCGCCGGCTGGGCCGGCCGACGAGGAGCCATCGTTCTCGCCGTCACGCTGACAGGGCGCGAAGCGCTCTTGCCACGACAAAGCGCGGCCTAGTGATTGCCAGGCTCAGCCCCGTAGCCGGTCGAGCGCGTGTTGGGCGTCGGCGCTTCCGTTGCTAACCGCCGCTTTGTAGAGCGTAACGGCCTTTGGAACGCTCGCCTCCGTTCCGAGGCCCTTCTCGTACATGAACCCCAGCCGGAACTGCGCGTCGCCCAATTTCTGATCGGCCGCCTTTTGATACCATAGCATGGCTTGGTTGTAATCGCGCGCGTCGACGCCGCGGCCGAAGTAATACATGTCAGCCAAGTTTTTCTGCGCCTTGGCGAATCCTTGTTCGGCCGCTTTGCGATACCGGTCCACCGCCTGCTTGTCGTCTTGCTGGATGCCGTAGCTTCCGGTCGCATAGAAATAGCCGAGCAGGTTTTGGGCATCCGGATAACCGCCTTGGGCCGCGCTCCGGTACAGCGATAC
>JASHXZ010000812.1 GCA_030043285.1 Xanthobacteraceae bacterium
CAATGAGACGCTTTCGCACCGCCGGCTCGGCAAACATGTCGATCAGGGTAAAGCGCACAATGGCAGCGTCTTCGCCGCGCAACGCCGCGCCTTGCCGCCGTCGTTGATGAGCGGCGCGGCGTTGTCTGTTCGACTGCTCCCAGCGCGCTGATTCGGGAATGTTGCGCAGAATCCAGACCGTGATGAGCGCCGGCAGCACGCCAATCAGAAACATGTAGCGCCAGGCGTTGGGTCCGGACGTGCCGATGAGCAGCCAGACCGTCGAAGCAATGATGCTGCCGATCGGGTAACCGGCTTGCAGGAATGCGCCGCCCTTGCCCCGCGCGTTGTCCGGCCAGAACTCGGCCGTGATCGAAGCACCGGTCGCCCACTCCGAACCGATCGCGAGCCCGACCAGAAAGCGAAATATCGCAAAGGACAGCCAGCTCCACGACAGCGCGCTCAAGCCGGTCAGCAGCGAATAGGCAAGAATCGTCACCGCCATGGAGCGCTTGCGGCCGATATAGTCGGCGAGGATGCCGCCAAGGAGCCCGCCGGCGCCCCAGCCGAACACGGTGATGGCGATCACCGCGCCCGCATAGGCCGGGATGTACTTATATTGCGAAGGGTCGAGCAGCTGGTGCAGCGCGGCGCCCATGGTGAGGATGAGCGCGAACACCTCGAAGCCGTCGAAGGTCCAGCCCAGATTGGAGGCGATCAGCGCTTTCCATTGCGTCCAAGTGAGCGAGCGATACCACGCGACGCCGGTCGTGCCGGTTGAGCTCATAAGGTCCCTCCCAAAGGGCCGGTTTCGCTGTTGTTATTGTGCTCAGCCCACGGAACGGTAGCGCGCCTGCAAAGCCGGTGACAAGGTGCTGTCGAGAACCCCTGCGCGCGACATTGCCGCATCGTGCGCTTGACGAAGCGGCACGTACGCAAAAGATACTTGCGCAAGAGATACGTCTGGTCCAGCACGCCTTTGCCACGGGCAAGTTGCAATGAACGAACAGGGACATTTTCCGCGTGAGCCCAGTGCGCACGCGACCGCAGCGGGGCCGCGCCAGGTCGTTGCCGTGCGCGCGGCCGGACGCTGGATCGAGCGTGCCGCCGCCGGTCTCGATCCGGGTTATTTCGCGGTCGTCATGGCGACCGGGATCGTGTCGAACGCCCTCTTTCTCGCCGACCACCGTGCGCTGTCCGACATCTTGTTCGCGGTCAATCTCGTCGCCTATCCATGGCTATGGCTGCTGACGCTGATACGCGCCGCGCGTTTTTGGCCGGCGCTGCGGACGGATTTGCTCGACCCGAGCCGGGTGTTTTTGTTCTTCACCATAGTGGCGGCGACCGATGTGTTCGGCATGTCGATCGGGCTGCGCGGCTTTGCCGGGGTGGCGCTGATCCTGTGGCTCGTCGCGCTGGTGCTGTGGCTCGCCCTCACCTATCTGGGCTTCGCGGTGCTGTTGTTTCGCAATCACGCTGGCGGCGCCGATGTCGTCAAAGGCGCTTGGCTCAACGCGATCGTCGGCACCCAGTCGCTGGTCATCGTCGGTGGCGCGCTGGCGCTGCCCGCCGCCGATATCGGCCGGCAGATTTTCATTGTGCTGCCGATGCTGTGGGCGGTCGGGCTCGCGCTCTACGGAATACTGGTCGTGCTGTTATGCCAACGCTTCTTCTTTTCGCGGATCGACCCCGACGAGGTGGCGCCGCCGCTCTGGGTGGTGATGGGCGCCGCGGCGATCAGCGTCAATGCCGGTTTGATCCTGCTCAGCGGCAGCGGCGCCACGCCATTTCTCGCCTCGTTGCGGCCGTTCCTCGGCGGCACCACGCTGGCGGTGTGGGCCTGGGCGACCTGGTGGATTCCGCTGTTGCTCCTCCTCGGCGTCTGGAAGCACGGTGTGCACCGGCGGCCGATCGACTATTCGCCGCTGTTGTGGAGCATCGTCTTTCCGCTCGGCATGTACGCGGCGGCGACGTGGCGGCTCTCGCATTTTGCCGCCGTGCCGGCACTGGCAATATGGTCGTCAGTCATGGCCTGGATCGCCCTCGCCGCCTGGTGCGCGACCGCCGCCGGCCTCGCTGTCTCGGTCTGGCGAAATACAACAGTCTCCGTTCCGTGAGCCTGCGTAACTGGCGGCGGAGCGCCGTCCGAATACCATCGGCCCGGGCCAAAATGCGGCCATAACGCGGCAGCGCAGCAAATCCGCGCCGCAACATTGCAATTTATCGCGCCTTTTCAAAGATTTACCTTTACCCCCGCATCGCACAAAAGCGCTGGCTTTCACAATTCCTTCACGGTAAGCAATTGGTTATCCAGCCAAACCATCGATGAGGGACCACGAAGGATGAAGCTGATAATTGCCGCTGTTTTGCTTGCTGGACTTTCCGCCACTGCCGCCAACGCGGTCGATCTTGCCGCACTGGCGCCGTGCCGTCCGGCCGCCGCCAGATTCTGCGACCGCTCCGGCGGTATGACCTTTGCCAACCTGATGCGCTGCGGGGCGACGCTCGCCGCCCAGAGCTGGCGTGTCAGTAGCCGCTGCCGCGAGGTTTTGCGCCGATACGGTCAGCTGTAAGCCGCGATATCCGCATCGGATTTGCAAAGACCCCGGCCGCTTGCACCGGGGTTTGTTTTTTCGTGCCGCCACGATGCTAGACTGAAGCGGAAGCAAGGCGAGAGGCAGCCATGAGCGACGACCTGCACGAAGTCTACGCCATCCGCTACGGCCATCATGACCGCCGCTCGCCGGCCAATTTCATCGACGGCGATCCGCACGACGTGCTGCAGCCGCTCGACTTTTTTGTTTGGGCGATCGTCGGGCCGTCCGGCACCATCGTGCTCGACACCGGCTTCGATGAGGCCATGGGCAAGAAGCGCCAGCGCGAGATGATCAAGCCGGTGCAGGAAGGCTTGGCGGCGCTCGGCATCGCGGCCGACGCCGTCAAGGACGTGATCATCAGCCACATGCATTACGACCATTGCGGCAATTACGCGCTGTTTCCGCAGGCCCGCTATCACGTGCAGGACCGCGAAATGGCCTACGCGACCGGCCGTTGCATGTGCCACCAGGCGCTGCGCGCGCCGTTCGAAGTCGACGACGTGATCGCCATGGTGCGCAAGGTTTTCGCCGGCCGCTGCGCCTTCCACGACGGCGAGGATCAGATCGTGCCCGGCGTCACCGTGCACCGCATCGGCGGCCACTCGAAAGGTTTGCAGAGCGTGCGGGTGAAGACGCGGCTCGGCTATGTGGTGCTCGCCGCCGACGCCACCCATCTCTACGCCCATATCGACGGCGGAAGGGTGTTTCCGCTGACTTACAACATCGAGGAAGTGGTCGAGGGCTATGTGACGCTGAAGAAACTTGCCAGCGCGCCGCAGCACGTCGTGCCCGGCCACGATCCGATGGTGCTCAAGCGCTATCCGGCCGCCAAGCCTGGACTTGAAAACTGGGTGGTGCGGCTCGACGCCGAGCCGAAGGGCGTTTGATTCATTCGGGGGACGTCATGAAGCTTGCCCGTCGAAACTTTTTGCACTGGCTTGGCGGCGCTGCCGTTTTTCCCGCCGCCGCGCGCACCGCGCTGGCGCAAAGTTACCCAACCCGGCCGGCGCGCATCCTGTCCGGCTTTCCGCCGGGCGGCATCAGCGACACCTACGCGCGGCTGATTGCGCAATGGCTCTCGATGCAGCTCGGCCAGCAATTCATCGTCGAGAACCGGCCGGGCGCCGGCGGCAACCTTGCCGCCGAGGCGGTCGCCAAGGCGGCGCCCGACGGCTATACGCTGCTGCTCACCACCTCGGCGGATGCCTGGAACGCGACGCTCTACCAAAATCTGAACTTCAACATCGTGCGCGACTTCGTTGCGGTCGGCACGATTTCACGCGGCGCCGGCATCCTCGTGGTCAATCCGGCGCTGCCGGTCAAAACCGTTCCCGAACTGATCGCGTACGCCAAGGAGCATCCGGGCAAGCTGACCATCGCATCCGCTGGCGTCGGCAGCGCGCCGCACATGTTCTGGGAACTGTTCCGCAGCAAGACCGGCGTCAATATGGTACACGTGCCGTACCGTGGCGCCGGACCGGCGGTGGTCGATCTGCTCGCCGGCCAAGTTCAGGTCTATTTCGGCACCTTCGCGGCGTCCATTGAACAGATCCGCGCCGGCAAGCTGCGGGCGCTGGCAGTGAGCACCGCGACCCGCGCGCCGGTGCTGCCCGACGTTCCGGCGCTGTCTGAATATCTGCCGGGCTTCGAAGCCAGCATCTATGTCGGCATCGCCGCGCCGCGCGGCACGCCGAGCGCGACCGTCGACAAGCTTAATCAGACCATGAGCGCAGCGGTCGCCGACGCCACGATCAAGCGCCGCATCGCCGAACTCGGCGACGCGCCGCTATCGCTGTCGCCGGCCGAGTTCACGAAACTCGTCGCCGACGAATACGACAAGTGGGCGGCCGTAATCCGCGCCGCCGGAGTCAGGGCAGAGTAAAACTGATCATCACTCCGGCTTGATGCCCGCAAAGCGGATCACCTTGCCCCACTTCGCGGTCTCATCGGCGATAAGCTTGCCGAAATCGGCGGGCGTACCGGGCAACAGCGAGGCGCCGAGATCGGCGAGCTGTTTCTTCACCTCCGGCTCGGCCAGGATGGCGTTGGCCTCGCGGTTGAGTTTTTCGACGATGTCGGACGGCAAGCCCTTCGGCCCGACGAGGCCGTACCAGG
>JASHXZ010000813.1 GCA_030043285.1 Xanthobacteraceae bacterium
GGCTCGATCTGCCCTGCGAGCAAAAATTCCGCGGCTATGGCGTCTCGGCCTGCGCCACCTGCGACGGCTTCTTCTATCGCAACAAGGAAGTCCTCGTCGTCGGCGGCGGCAACACCGCGGTCGAGGAGGCGCTATTCCTCACCAATTTCGCCAGCAAGGTCATCCTGGTGCATCGCCGCGACAGCTTGCGGGCCGAAAAGATTCTGCAGGACCGTCTGTTCAAGAACCCGAAGATCGAAGTCGTGTGGGACAGCGTGCTGGACGACATCAGGGGGTCGGAGAACCCGCTGAAAGTCACGCATGCTCGGCTGAAGAACCTCAAGACCGGCGCCGTGAGCGAACGGCCGGCTGACGGCATTTTCGTCGCCATCGGCCACGCGCCGGCGACCGAGCTGGTTGTCGGTCAGGTCGAGATGAAGTCGTCCGGCTACATCAGGACCGCGCCGCACTCGACCGCGACTTCGGTTCCGGGCCTGTTCGCCGCCGGCGACGTTGCCGACGACGTCTATCGGCAGGCGGTGACTGCCGCCGGGCTCGGCTGCATGGCGGCGCTCGAAGCCGAACGTTTTCTCGCCGCGCAGGCGCAATTCCGCGCCGCGGCGGAATGATTTTGGACTTTCCTCTCTCCGCCAGGCGGTGAGAAGGAGATGGAATGCAAATGGATTGGGACAAGCTCAAAGTCTTTCACGCCGCCGCCGAGGCCGGCAGCTTCACCCACGCGGGCGAGCAGCTCGGGCTGTCGCAGTCAGCGGTGTCGCGCCAAGTCAGCGCGCTCGAGCAGGAGCTCGCCGTCTCGCTGTTTCATCGCCACGCCCGCGGCCTGATCCTGACCGAGCAGGGCGAACTGCTGTACCGCACCGCGCACGACGTGTTCATGAAGCTCGAGGCGGCGCGCGCCAAGCTCACCGACAGCCGCGAGCGACCGAACGGCGACCTGCGCGTCACCACGACGCCGGGCATCGGCGTGCACTGGCTCACGCCGCGGCTTGGCGAGTTCGTCGATCTGTATCCCGACATTCACATCACGCTGCTCACCACCGACGAGGAGCTCGACCTCGCCATGCGCGAGGCCGACGTGGCGATCCGTTTGCGCCAACCGACGCAGCCCGATCTGATCCAGCGCAAGCTGTTCGCCGTGCACTTCCACGTCTATGCCTCGCCCGAGTATCTCAAGCGCTTCGGCACGCCGCGCACTTTCGAGGATCTCGACGCCCATCGCGTCCTGGTGCTCGGCGGCAGCATCCCGCCCTACCTGCAGCGCTCGCGCTGGCTGATCGAAGTCGCCCGCGACGGCAAAGGGCCGCGCGTGCCGCACCTCGTCATCAACAATATTCTGGGCATCCTGCGCGCTTGCCAGCGCGGTCTCGGCATCGCCATGCTGCCGGACTACCTGGTGGAGGAGAATGGCGGGCTGGTACAACTTTTCGGCGAAGCCGAAGCGCAGGCTCTCGATGCCTACTTCGTCTATCCGGAAGAGCTGAAGTCGGTTGCGCGCGTGCAGGCATTCCGCGATTTTCTTGTGGCCAACGCGCAACGCTGGAATTTTTAGCCTATTTGCGGCGCGCCGAGAGCGCGCTGTCCTCCCGCGTGCCGCCGCAACAGTGCAAAAATGTTGCCGCTTTTCGCATGGCTGGCATGTGAAACTTAACGTTGTATTGCTTGCCGCCGCTCACATACTAACCAGCGCTGCGAGGCGATTCGGTTGCCCCATCCTCCCAGATGGCAACCATAATGCAGGCAGCTGTTCCCCTCTGGAAGGTGTCGCCGGCGCCCCCACGCCGGCGAACTGAACCGGGCCGTCAGGCCCGGTTTCTTTTTTCGAAGCCGGGCGCGGTGGACAGATCACGCTCGCGATGCAATCTGTCGGCTAAGCGCCAGCTTTTGCCGTCATCCACCGTGGGCCCGAATGAAAATATCCATTCTCGACGACTATCACGACACCGTGCGCACGCTGGCATGCTTCAACAGGTTGGCGGGCCACGACGTCACGATCTGGAACGATCACGTTCAAGACGTCGATATATTGGCCGAACGGCTGCGCGATGCCACGGTGCTCGTGCTCATTCGCGAGCGCACGCAAATCCGCGCGCCGCTGCTCGAGCGATTGCCGAAGCTCAAGCTGATCAGCCAGCGCAGCGTCTATCCGCACATCGACGTAGACGCGTGTACGCGGCTCGGCATTATCGTGTCATCGAGCCAGCATGCCGGCACGCCGTCCTACGCCACGGCGGAAATGACATGGGGGCTCATTCTCGCCGCCATGCGCAAAATCCCGCAGCAGATGGCGTCGCTCCAATCCGGCAGCTGGCAGATCGGCGTCGGCACGACGCTGCGCGGCAAGACGCTCGGCATTTATGGCTATGGCCGAATCGGCAGCGTGGTGGCCGGCTACGGCCGCGCCTTCGGCATGAATGTATTGGTCTGGGCGCGATCGTCTTCGCTTGCGGCGGCGCGAACCGACGGTTACGCCGCCGCGACGTCCAAGGAGGCGTTCTTCGCCGAATGCGACGTCATCTCGCTGCACATGCGGCTCGTACCGGCGACCCGTCACATCGTCACCGCCGGCGATCTGGCGCGGATGAAGCCGACTGCGCTTCTGGTCAACACCAGCCGCGCGCCGCTGATCGAGCCGGACGCTTTAGTCACTGCGCTGCGCGCCGGACGCCCCGGCATGGCGGCAATCGACGTCTACGAGCAGGAGCCGGTGCGCGACACCGCGCATCCGCTCCTCACCATGCCCAACGTCGTCTGCACGCCACATATCGGCTACGTGACGCGTGAGGAATACGAGGTGCAGTTCACCGACATATTCGACCAGATCGTCGCCTATGCGGCCGGTGCGCCGGTCAATGTCGTCAATCCCAACGTGCTCAAAGTCGCGGCGCGCTGAACCGGAGCGTTACGCCGGCTGCAAGCCCTTGGCCTTGATGACCCGCTTGGCCTCCGGCGAAGTCAGAAACGCGATCAGCTGACCGCCGGCATCGGCGTTTTGCGCCGTGGCCGCAATCGCAGCGACGAACGGCGTGATGCACTGCAACTCGTCCGGCAAAGCGCCGACGAAATGCACGCCGGGCACCGCCAGCAGTTCGGCGATCTGCTGCACGCCGATCTCAGCCTCGCCGCGTTCGACGATCAGCCCGACCAGCCCGGAAACGCCGCCGGTGCCGTATTTGGCTTTGGCGGCCATCTCTTCGGCGATGCCGAGTTGTGCGAACACCTTGGCCATGTGTACGCCGCTTTGGCCGCCGCCGACCGGCTTGCTGACCGCAATCGACTTCGCCGCCAGCAGCGCGTGCCTGAAAGCCGCGGCCGAGGAGATATCCGGCTGCGCTGCACCGCGCGGCACCGCAACGCCCAGCGCCGAGGCGGCGATCGCGGTGACGCTGCCGGATACGAGCTTGCCGCGCGCCCAGAGGTCGTCGACGCCGGCTGCGCTGACGATCGCCACGTCGGCAGCCTCGTCCTCGCCGAGCCGCTTTTCGAGCTGCAGCGACGGGCCGAAGGTCAGGGCAAGGCGATGACCGCTGGCGCGCTCGAATTGCCCCGCAAGTTCATCGAATGAGGTTTTCATCGCCGTCGTCGCCAACACCATCACGTCGCTCATCGTCCCTGCTCCTTCAGATCAGTCCCGGAATCCAGCGTTTGACGCGGCCGCAATACTCCGCATAGGGCGCGCCGAAACGTTGCAGCAGGCGCTGCTCGTCGCCGCGCACGCGCCGATCAAACCAGAACAGATTCACGACGAGGATCGCCAGCGCGAGCCACGACCAAAAAGTCAGCGCCAGTCCGGCCATGAAAATGAGGTGGCTAAGATACATCGGATTGCGCGTGTAGCGGTAGAGACCGTCGCTGACCAGGCGCTGCGGCGGCACTTCGAGCCCCGGCCCGCCGCCACCATGCCGAGCCCGGTAGCTGCCGGCGAGGCGGTATTGCAGATAGCCCCAGATCAGAAGCGGCACGCCCCACGGCACGAACTTGAGCGTGCCGCCACGCCAGCTCAGCTCGAAGGCGATCACCACGACCGGATAGATCGCAAACGTGCGCACCGGCGTGCTCTGCAGGCGACGCCGGAGCCAAGCCCACAGGCCCGCTTGCGGCTCAGCAGCGGGATTTGGCGCGCTGGCTTGCTCGTTCATTGCCGTTTCACTCGCACCCAAATTCTGCACCTGTGGCCGTGGCTACGAACGCTCACCGATCATCAACTATCTGTGAATTTAACGCGCCCCGCAATCAAATGCCGCGCCGCGCCGAGACCGGGCGAGCAAATTGATGTATGAGAGGTCATGCAATTCCCCGCCACTGTCGTGGCCGCGGACGCGATCGAGAAAGGGACGCAACATGCTCACACGTCGAGGTGTCGCTTACGCCGGCGCCGCGGGACTAGCGGTGCTTGCGCTCGACCGATTGTTCGGGCCGCGCGCCGTCAAAGCCGCGGCGCATCCCTACGAGGTAACCCACACCGACGCCGAGTGGCGCAAGCTGCTCACACCCGCGCAGTACGATATCCTCCGCCATGAAGGCACCGAGCGGCCGTTCACCAGTCCGCTGCTCGACGAGCACCGCACCGGCAACTTTGCCTGCGCCGGCTGCGACCTGGCGCTGTTCTCGTCGAAGACCAAATTCGTAAGCGGCACCGGCTGGCCGAGCTTTTGGGCGCCGCTTCCCGGCGCGGTCGACGAAGCGGAGGACCGCTCGTTCTACATGGTCCGCACCGCGGTGTCGTGCCATCGCTGCGGCGGCCATCTCGGCCACGTCTTTCCCGACGGGCCGAAGCCGACCGGGCTGCGCTATTGCATGAACGGCGTGGCGCTGAAGTTCGAGCCGATGCCGCAAGGGGCGAGTTGATTTTTGTAGTCCGGCTTGAGCGTAGCGAAAGCCGGGAGCGGCGTTTGATCCACTCGTCTCTTCCCGGCTTTCGCTGCGCTCAAGCCGGGCTACATTGAATTACGTCCCGACTTTCAGTTCCGAAACGAGCCCGCGTAACGCCGCGACGGTAGAGAGCGCAACGTTGCGGCCGGTGCGCGGGTTTTCGCTCGGCACGTTGGCGATCGCCATCGAGAATTTCGCCGTGTCGGCATCGACCTCGATGCGGTGCGTGTTGCGGTCGAGCGCCGGATCGGCCCAGATCTCGAGCCGCGTGCGATCGGGCCCAATGCCGGCGAGGCTCAGCGCTGCCGCGACATTGACATTGGCGGGAAAGCCGCGCGCGCCGTCGCGCGCACTGCCCTCGAACACTTTCAGCGGCTCCTTCAGACCTTTCAGCGAAATGCCGCGCTCGACCAGATAGGGCGCGCCCTCAAGGCCGTTCGGCGGCTTGCGCGTCACCATGGTGACCGAGTGAATGGTGCCTTCGGCTGCGGCGCGCACGGCGTCGAGGCCGATCAAGGCGCCGGTCGGCACCAGAATGCGGGCGTCGGCCACTTTCGCCTGTTCGACCAGGTCCCAGTTCTCCAAAAGCTGGCCGACCGACAGCGGCATGAACAGCTTGCCGCGTTCGATCACTGAAGATGCCACGGCGCGGAACAGCGTCGGCGGCAAGCACTCGACCACGAGATCGCAGGACTGCGCCAAATTCTCAGCCGCCAGCACCGGGATGCGGCTACCGATCCCCGGCAGGTTGCGCTTCGCCTTTTCGAC
>JASHXZ010000161.1 GCA_030043285.1 Xanthobacteraceae bacterium
TCCGCCGGCTGAACATGCGCGAGCAGCTCATCCGCGAGGTCGAGATCATTCCGCTTGAAATCTGCGTGCGCAACGTCGCCGCCGGCTCGCTGTCGCAGCGGCTCGGTATCGACGAAGGCACGCAGCTGCCACGCTCGATCATCGAGTTCTATTACAAAAATGAACAGCTCAACGATCCGATGGTGTCGGAGGAGCACATCACCGCCTTCGGTTGGGCGACGCCGCAGGAGATCGACGACATCATGTCGCTCGCTATCCGCGTCAACGACTTCCTTTCGGGACTGTTCCTCGGCGTCGGCATCCGCCTGGTCGATTTCAAGATGGAAACCGGCCGGTTGTGGGAAAACGATCTTATGCGGATCGTGGTCGCCGACGAGATTTCCCCGGATTCCTGCCGGCTCTGGGACATCAAGTCGAACGAGAAGCTCGACAAGGACCGCTTCCGCCGCGATCTCGGCGGGCTCGTCGAGGCCTACACCGAGGTTGCCAAGCGCCTCGGCATCATGAGCGAGGGCGAGCGGCCGCAAGGCGCCGGCCCGGTCCTGGTCAAGGGCTAACTTCTCATCGCGTTCAGAGGGAAGTATCGCCTCTCCCCTTGGGGAGAGGCCCACTTTTTGCGCACCGGTTCGGTTGCGAATGCGCTGATTCATCCATATTGAAAGGGCGATGAGAGCCCGCGTTACCGTGACGTTGAAATCCGGAATTTTGGACCCGCAGGGCAAAGCCATCGAAGGTGCGCTGCGCTCGCTCGGCGTGCGCGGCGTCGCGAGCGTCCGCCAGGGCAAGGTGTTCGACATCGAGATCGAGGGCGCCGACCGCGCTGGTGCCGAGGCGGCGCTCAAGGCTGCCGCCGAGAAGCTCCTCGCCAACACCGTGATTGAGAATTACCGGGTGGAGGTCGTGGGATGACGGACCTGGGCCTGCCATGAAATTCGCCGTGCTCGTCTTCCCTGGCATCAACCGCGAGCGCGACATGGCGCGCGCGCTCCGGCTCGTGTCCGGGCGGGAGCCGGCCATGATCTGGCACGCCGAGACCGCGCTGCCGGTCGGCACCGATCTCGTCGTTATCCCCGGCGGCTTCTCCTATGGCGATTATCTGCGCTGCGGGGCGATTGCGGCGCGCGCGCCGATCATGGATGCGGTACGCGCATTCGCCGCCAAGGGCGGGCTCGTGCTCGCCATTTGCAACGGCT
The DNA here is from genome assembly GCA_030043285.1 of Xanthobacteraceae bacterium. Classification (GTDB taxonomy): domain Bacteria; phylum Pseudomonadota; class Alphaproteobacteria; order Rhizobiales; family Xanthobacteraceae; genus BOG-931. The sequence goes on from JASHXZ010000161.1 coordinate 1,194, forward strand.
TCCAGATCGCCTGCGAGGCCGGCCTTCTGCCCGGCGTGCTGATGCGCAACGCGCAACTCCGCTTCATCTGCCGAGACGTCTATCTGCGCGTCGAACGCTCGGATACGCCGTTCACCCGCGGCTACAATGCCGGCCAGGTGATCCGCGTGCCGGTGGCGCACGGTGAGGGCAACTACATCGCCGACGGCGCGACCATCGCGCGGCTCGAAGGCGAGGGCAGGGTGGTGTTCCGCTATGCTTCGCCGGACGGCATCGTCGATCCGAACTGGAATCATAACGGCGCCATGAACGCCATCGCCGGCATCATCAACGCGCGCGGCAACGTGCTCGGCATGATGCCGCATCCGGAAAATCACGTCGAAGCCGCGATGGGCTGCACCGACGGCCGCGGCCTGTTCGCCGGGCTGGTCGATCATTTCAAGCTGGCGGCGTAAGCGCGCCCGCGTCGAGCGACCCTGGGTGACTGATGCCTCTTGGTCTCGTCCTCCTGCTGATCGAGGTCGTTTGCATCGTGCATGCGGCGAAGACCGGCCGCTTCATGCCGTGGGGTCTGATCATTCTGTTCATACCGGGCCTCGGAATGCTGGCTTATGTGCTGATCGAACTCCTGCCGGAGTGGTTCGGCAGCGCCCACGGCCAGCATGCGCGTCACAAGGTGGTCAGCACGCTCGATCCCGGCAAGCGCTACCGCCTGCTGACCGACGGGCTTGCCGTCACCGACACGATCGCCAACCGTGCCGCACTCGCCGAGGAATGCCTGGCGCTCGGAAAATTTGCCGAGGCCGAGCAGCATTACGACCGCATCCTGGCGCTGCCCATGGGCGACGACGCAGTCTATGCGCTGGGCAAGGCGCGCGCCCAATTCGGCCTTGGCGATGCGCAAGCCGCCGTCGCGACGCTTGACGACCTGCGCCAGCGCTGGCCAGAGTACCAATCGGCCGATGGCCACTTGCTCTATGCGCGCGCTCTCGAAGCGGCGGGCCGCACCGATGACGCGCTGTATGAATACCAGGCAGTCGCGAACTATTATCCGGGCGCCGAAGCGCGGGTGCGTTATGGACTTTTGCTCGACAAGGCCGGCCGTTCCGAGGAGGCGCGGGTTATCCTTGCCGACGTCCTGACCCGGCTCAAGCGCGCCCCCAAATACGTGCGCCGCCGCGAGGCAGAGTGGGCCGCGCTCGCACAAAAGGCGCTGCGAAGCTGACGGTGTGGGCAAATTTAGGCGTGGATGGCCGGCACAAGCCCAGCCGTGTCAGATGAAATTGGCGCCGCGGCGGACTACATCATGACGGTGATCTCCAACGAATCCGCCATCACGCCCGAACTGATCGCCCAGCACGGTCTCAAGCCGGACGAGTATGAGCGTCTGGTCAAGCTGATCGGCCGCGAGCCGAGCTTCACCGAGCTCGGCATTTTCTCGGCGATGTGGAACGAGCACTGCTCGTACAAGTCCTCCAAAATTCATCTGCGCGGCCTGCCGACCAAGGCGCCATGGGTGATCCAGGGTCCGGGCGAAAACGCCGGCGTCATCGACATCGGCGACGGGCTCGCCGTCGTCTTCAAGATGGAAAGCCACAATCATCCGAGCTACATCGAGCCTTATCAGGGCGCGGCGACCGGCGTCGGCGGCATTTTGCGCGACGTGTTCACCATGGGCGCGCGGCCGATCGCGTGCCTCAACGCGCTGTCGTTCGGCGATCCCAGTCATCCGAAGACGCGGCATCTGGTGGCCGGCGTGGTCGCCGGCATCGGCGGCTACGGCAATTCGTTCGGCGTGCCCACGGTCGGCGGCGAGGTGCGCTTCCACCGCCGCTACGACGGCAATTGCCTGGTCAACGCCATGGCGGTCGGCATCGCTGAGACCGATAAGATTTTCTATTCGGCCGCTTCCGGCGTCGGCATGCCGATCGTCTATCTCGGCTCGAAGACCGGGCGCGACGGCATCCATGGCGCCACCATGGCGTCCGCTGAATTCGCCGCCGATGCCGAAGAGAAGCGGCCAACCGTGCAGGTCGGCGATCCGTTTTCGGAAAAGCTTTTGCTTGAAGCCTGCCTCGAAATCATGGACAAGGGCTGCGTGATCGCCATCCAGGACATGGGCGCGGCCGGGCTGACCTGCTCGGCGGTCGAGATGGGCGCCAAGGGCGATCTCGGTGTCGCGCTCGAACTCGATTCCGTGCCGTGCCGCGAAACCGGCATGAGCGCTTACGAGATGATGCTGTCGGAGAGCCAGGAGCGCATGCTCATGGTGCTCAAGCCGGAGAAGGAAAAGGAAGCCGAGGCGATCTTTCGCAAATGGGGCCTCGACTTCGCCGTGGTCGGCAAAACCACCCCGACCAAGCGTTTCGTGGTCAGCCACGGCGGCACGGTCATGGCCGATCTGCCGATCAAGGAACTCGGCGACGAGGCGCCGCTCTACGAGCGCGCGTTTGGCGCCGGCGCGAAGCTGCCTGCGATCGACGCGCGCGCGGTCAAGCCGCCGATGGGCATCGCGGCCGCGCTCGAAACACTGCTCGGCTCGCCAGATCTCTGCTCCCGGCGCTGGGTGTGGGAGCAGTACGACCACGTCATTCTCGGCAACACCGTGCAGCGCCCCGGCGGCGATGCCGCGGTGGTGCGGATCAAGGAGGGGCCGAAGGCGCTGGCGCTCACCGCCGATGTCTCGCCGCGTTATTGCGAGGCCGATCCGTTCGAGGGCGGCAAGCAGGCGGTCGCGGAGGCGTGGCGCAATCTCACCGCGGTCGGCGCCCGGCCGCTGGCGCTTACCGATAATCTGAATTTCGGTAATCCCGAGCGGCCGGAGATCATGGGGCAATTCGTCGGTTGCGTCCGTGGCATTGCCGAGGCTTGCCGCGCGCTCGACTTCCCGGTCGTGTCCGGCAACGTGTCGCTCTACAACGAGACCAACGGCCGCGCCATTTTGCCGACACCGACCATCGGCGGCGTCGGCCTCCTCGGCGACTTTACGAAGTCGATGACCTTGGCCTTCAAGGCCGAGGGCGAGGCGATCCTGCTGATCGGGGAAACGCGCGGCTGGCTCGGCCAATCGCTCTACCTGCGCGAGATATGCGGCCGCGAAGAAGGCGCGCCGCCGCCGGTCGACCTTGCCGCCGAGCGGCGCCACGGTGACTTCGTCCGCGGCCTCGTTGCCGACGGCCTCGTCACCGCCGTCCACGATGTATCCGACGGCGGCGTTCTCGTGGCCATCGCCGAAATGGCCATGGCGTCGCGGATCGGCGCCGTGCTGGAGGCGCCGCACGAGGTGCTTGCCGAAACCACGGCGCACGGTTTTTGGTTCGGCGAGGATCAGGCGCGTTATGTGGCGACCGTCAAAGATGCAGGGGCCGTTGTGCAGCGGGCGCGCAGCGCCGGAGTGCCGGTGCGGCAGATCGGAACCACGGGCGGGCGGGTGCTGGCGTTGCCCGAAGAGCGGCCGTTACGCGTCGTCGACTTGGTCCATCGCCACGAAACCTGGCTGCCGAACTACATGGCGGCATCACCCGCATAAGGTCGCATGGGCTTTCTCGATGCCCGCCGACCTGATATCCGCTCGGCACGACCCGATTTGAGAAACCTGACTTGAGATATGGAGGTGCGCGCCATGGCGATGGCGGCGAACGACATCGAACGATTGATCCGGGCGGGGATTCCCGACGCCCAGGTCACCATCGAGGACCTCGCCCACGACGGCGACCATTACAAGGCGACCGTCATCGCCGAGTCGTTTCGCGGCAAATCGCGCATCCAGCAGCACCAAATGGTTTACGGCGCGCTCCAGGCGGAGATGGGCGGCAAGCTGCACGCGCTGGCGCTCCAGACCGGCACGCCGGAACGATAGCTGGCCGATAGACCGCGGAAAGCCATTACCCCGCGCGATCCCGCGCCTCGGAACGGCAGGGCATGCCACGCTCGCGCCGCATCGGCTTCTGGGCTTTGCGCCGGCCGTGCGCTACATATATTGAGGGCACGGCCTAGATTCGGCGCGGGAACGGGTGCCCGCGCGCCAGTGAGGGATGATGACAATGTCGATCGATCAATTCATCGATGGTGAGGTCAAGTCGAACGAAGTCGTGCTCTTCATGAAAGGCACGCCGCAGTTCCCGATGTGCGGCTTTTCCGGGCAGGTCGTGCAGATCCTCGACTATCTCGGCGTGCCCTATAAGGGTCTCAACGTTCTCGAGAACGACGAGCTGCGCCAGGGCATCAAGTCATACTCAAGCTGGCCGACCATTCCGCAGCTTTACGTCAAGGGCGAATTCGTCGGCGGCTGCGACATCATCCGCGAAATGTTCCAGGCCGGCGAGCTGCAGTCGCTGCTCAAGGACAAGG
>JASHXZ010000814.1 GCA_030043285.1 Xanthobacteraceae bacterium
GGCGCGGGCGCCGCAGCGGCCTGTTCGGCAGGCTCGTCCGCCGGAGCCGGAGCCGGCTCCGCGACAGGCCCTGAAAACATCTTCTGCAACAAGTTGGGCGCCGGCTTCGGTTGCTCGGGCGCAGCCGCGCTGACTGGCTCGGGCTGCGGCGTGGGGCGGCTTTCTTCGGGATGCTCGGTGTTGAACCAGCTGGAGCACCTCGGCGGCTTGCCGAGGTTGCCTCGCGTGCAGTGCGAATAGCCGAACGGCAGTCCCATCTTCGAGGCGAAATAAGCGCGCAACAGATATGGCAGCTTGGCGCAGTCAGGACGCAGGATCAGGTTGTCGTCCTCGCGCAGGCCGAAATAGTCGAACAGCATGTTGCGCGAGCGGTCACGCAGGACTTCATGCAGCGCCTTCCAGGATGGCTCGGCATCGAGCGGCGCGTCGAACATTTTTTCGATCCAGGCCGAATACAGATTTTCGGTGGCGCGGTTCCAGGAATTACGCAACGGCCACGTGCCGCCCGATAGCGCATGTGCCGGCTGCGGCGTGTCGCGCACTGCGATGTCGCGGCTGATCGGAGCGCAGCCGGACGCGCCCTGGGGTGTCACCGTCGCGTGCCAGGTGCCCGCGGCCGGTGCTGCGACTTCGGCGTACCAGAAATACGGTGGACCGCCCATGCGGTCGGCGGAAGTGGCCGCGACCTTACCGTCGGGCGCGATCAGCGACAGCGTGCCGTCGAGCGGTTTTTCGACGGTGAACAGCACCTGCAACGGCGCGCCTTTCCACGGCGAGAACGGCGCCGGCAGGACGGCGATGTCGTTTGCGTCATTGCAGGCGCCGGCCGGCGTTTGGGCCTGAGCGCGCGCTGCCGAAGAGCTGAGGCCTGTCGATACGCCGGCAACCAGCAACCCGGCCGCTGCGGCAAAGAGAAAGCGATGTCCAAGAGGCACGTTCAGTCCCCCTTAATCCCCGGCTGGACTACTTTAACCCATACTACCAAAGCTTTGGCACAATCATGGCAATTTCCCGTGTTCCGGGGAGCAGGTCAGCCTGCGCTGCCGTGCTGCGAGCTGCGGATCCCTTGTGCCACCGCGCAAACGCCATCGCGTCCGTGCCGAGGCTCTCGACTCCGTCCGGCACCGCGGTAAAGCGCAGCATCACGCCATCGAGCCTATCCTCAATCCCCGGTCCTATTTCAAGGCCGCCGAATCCGGCTCTCGGCGCTCGCGACACTAAACCTTACGGCGAAGGCTTCCCGTTCACCGTGACGCGCTCGGTCTCCTCCACTATAATCCGACGTTTTCAAAAGACCTGCGGGCGAGGCCGGCAGGAAAAACTGGGGGAGGAAGTCATGCTATCGCGCATTATTGCCAGTCTGTCTTGCGCCACCGCGGTGCTCGCCGGCAGCGCGCTCGCCGCGTCGGCGGCGCCATTCATGATCGTCGGCAACGACGAGAAGGTGAACTGGGATGCGACCGGCAAGGTCGTGCTCTCGCCGGCCGGCAAGGATTCGGTGCTGATCCTCGATCTCGCCGATCCGCTCAACCCGAAGATCGTCGCCAATCTGCCGCTGAAGAATTCGGTGGTCGGCCCGCCCGTCAATCTCGACATCGATCCAACCGGCTCGGTCGCCATCGTGGCGGATTCGATGAACGTGCTGAACGATAACGGCACTCTCAAACAGGTGCCGGACGACAAGATCTACGTCATCGATCTCAAAGCCAAGCCCGCCAAACGCATCGCCACGCTGATTGGCCGCAAGCAGCCGTCGGGGCTCAGCATCAATCCGGCCGGCAATCTCGCGCTGGTCGCCAATCGGGCCGACAAATCCATCAGCGTGCTGTCGATCCACGGCACCGACGTGAGGATCATCGACACGGTGCCGATGGGCGACGAAGTCTCCACCGCGGTGTTCACGCCGGACGGCAAGCACGCACTCGCGGTCAAGAACGTCGTCAACAAGGTGGCGGTGCTCAACGTCGACGGCGACAAGGTGACCGACGCCAAGCAGGACATGCTGACCGGGCTGTTTCCCTACAACGTCGTGGTCTCGCCCAACGGCGCACTCGCCTTGACGGCGGACAACGGCAATGCCGGTTCTTCCGACGGCAACGTCGATACGGTCAGCGTCATCGATCTGAAGGCGCCGATGCACGTCATCGATCACGTTACGGTGCCGGACAGCCCGGAAGGCCTCGCGTTCAGCCCGCGCGGCAATCTGGCGGCGTCGGCGGACGCGTTCGGCTCGAACAAAAGCAAGCAGGATTGGTACTATCACCCGTACGGCCTCGTCACGATCCTGAGCGTTAAGGGCAACAAGGTGACCAAGCTCAAGGACATCAAAGTCGGCGGGCTGCCGGAAGCGGTCACGTTCACGCCCGATGGCCGTTACATCTACGTCGGCAATTATATCGACCAGGACTTTTCCATCCTGCGCGTGGACGGCACCAAGGTGACCGACACCGGCAAGCGGTTCAAAGTCCCCGGCCATCCGGCCTCGGCGCGGATGAGCCCGCATTGATCCACGATCCTCACCCTGAGGGGCTCGGCGCCAACGGGTCCGCGCAAAGCGCGGCCCGATGACAAGCTCCGCGCCGAGCCTCGAAGGGTGCAGGCCATCCAGATCGGCAATGGCCGATCCGGACAACAAAACTGCCGAAATCGGGCAAGCCCGATTTCGGTGCGCCTCGGTCTCCATCCTTCGAAGCTCGCTGCGCTCGCACCTCAGGATGGGGTGAACAGATAAACAGTCGGCTGGCATCTTTCCGTCAGTGCCCGAGATGCAGCAGCGCCATCGAGATTGACGGCAGGTAAGTGATAATCAGCAGTGCG
>JASHXZ010000815.1 GCA_030043285.1 Xanthobacteraceae bacterium
CGTGTGAGTTCCGTTGATGGACACCAGTCTGCTGCACTCCGTCGGTGTCGCACTGCACACTTACGGGCGCGACTTCGTTGACGGTGCTGGCTTGGCGCTGCATTCGGCGCACAACGCGTTCTACATCATCCTCAATCCGATGCGCATGCTCTACCTGTTCGCCGGCGTGTGCATGGGCCTGTCGCTCGGCATTCTGCCCGGCATCGGCGGCATCGCTGGAACCGCGCTGCTGTTGCCGTTCACCTACAGCCTCGATCCGCCGACGGCGTTCGCGCTGCTGCTCGGGCTCGGCGCGACGACGACGACGGCGGATCCCATTTCTGCAATTCTGTTCGGCGCGCCCGGCCACGCCGCTTCGGCGGCGACCACGCTCGACGGCTATCCGATGACGCGGCGCGGCGAGGCCGGACGTGCGCTTGGTGCCTCCTACATGGCGGCGCTGATCGGCGGCCTGTTCGGCGCCGCGCTGATGGCGATCGCACTGCCGGTGATGCGGCCGATCATTCTCTACATCGGCTCGCCGGAGCTGTTGGCGATCGCCGTGTTCGGCATCTCCATGGTGGCGGTGTTGTCGGGCAACGCCCCGCTGCGCGGGCTCACCTTCGCCTGCTTCGGCATGATGCTGCGCATGATCGGCACCGATCCGCAGTCGGGCACGCTGCGCTGGACCATGGACACGCTGTATCTGTGGGACGGCCTGCCGCTGGTGCCGCTCACGCTCGGCATTTTCGCGCTGCCGGAGCTGTGCGATCTCGCCGTCGGCCGCATGGCTATCGTGCAGCAGGGCCAAACGCTCGACACCAAGACCGGCATGCTGCTCGGCATCAAGGATTGCATCGCGCATTGGTTTCTGATTCTGCGCTGCTCCTGGCTCGGCTCGGCAATGGGCGCGATACCCGGCATCGGCGCCTCGGTGATCGACTGGATTTCCTACGGTCACGCGCTGAAAACCGAGAAGGACGCCGCCAAGACGTTCGGCACCGGCGACGTGCGCGGCGTGATCGCCGCCGAAAGCGCCACCAACGCCCGCGAAGGCGGCGCGCTGGTGCCGACCGTCGCCTTCGGCGTGCCGGCCAGCGCCGGCATGGCGATCCTGCTCGGCGCGTTTTTGATCCACGGCCTGGTGCCCGGGCCGGACATGCTCACAAAACACCTCGATCTGACCTATTCGATGGTGTGGAGCATCGCCATCGCCAACATTCTGGGCTCCGGGCTGTGCTTCTTGCTCTCCGGCCAGCTCGCGAAAGTGGCGACGCTGCGCTACACGCTGTTCATGCCGGGCGTGCTGAGCCTGGTCTACATCGGCGCGTTCGAATCGTCGCGAAACTGGGGCGATCTGTTCTCGCTGCTGTTCTTCGGCATGCTCGGCTGGGCGATGAAGCATTTCCGCTGGCCGCGCCCGCCGTTCGTGCTCGGCTTCATTCTCGGCGAGCCGATCGAGCGCTACATGTTCATCTCGATCGAGCGCTACGGCGTCGACTGGCTGGTCAAGCCGTTCGTGCTCATCATGTTCGCGTTCGCGGCGCTCTCGCTGCTCGGCCCGTTCCTGCAGGACATTCGCTCGCACGCGCCGCGCTCGGCACGCGGCGCGCCGCCGAGCGGACACTTCCGCTTCGTCAAGCGCTTCTGGAACGGGCTCAAGGCCACGAAGGCCGGCACGTGGGTGATGCTCACCAATTTCGGCCGGGCGCAATTCTCGACCGATAATCTGTTTCCCGCAGCGTTGCTGATCCTGTTCGTGGTGATGCTGTCGCAATCGTTCGACTGGGCGTTCGCGGCGCGCATCGTGCCGACCATCGTCGGCATCGGCGCCATCTTGTTCTGCTCGCTGAGCCTGATCAACGACATATTCGGCCTGCATGAGCGCGAGGGTACGGTCGCGGCTGCCGCCGCGACGGGCGGGACCGCAAGCGGTGACGCAACAGAGATCGCCGAGGAGCCGAGGCGGCCGCAGAAGATCCACATGGACATTGCGTCCAAGACTTCGCATCTGCCCGGCCCTATCGTTCTGATCCGCGGGCTGGCGTTTTTCGGCTGGATGCTGAGCTTCATGGCGGTGATGGCCGTCATCGGGCTCATTCCGACCGTGCCGATCTTCATCATCGGTTACATGCGCACCGAGGCGCGCGAATGGATGGCGAAATTCATCGCCGCCGTGTTTGTCGGCGGACTACGGCTCATGGGCCTGAGATCATCGGCGCAGCAATTGCGCGACCTTCTGGCGCAACACATCCGGATTTCTTCAGACAAGCGCAAGGAATTCCCCGAACCCTGGGTCATCGTCCTGCCGATGACCGCGGTCGTCGTCGTCCTGATCTACGTGGTGTTCGACCAGCTGCTGGCGATCCCCTGGCCGCCAACGCTTTTGGGCACCCTGTTCCCGATCCTGAAAGTGATTCCAAGCGTGTAGCGGTGCGCTCCTGGACGCGCCCTCGATATTTTGACTTGTCATGCCCCGCGAAAGCGGGGCATCCAGTAAACATTTGCTAGGCGGCGAATACTGGATCATCCGCTTGCGCGGATGATGACATGGAAGGAAGTACTCGACACCGTAGTCATGAATTCGAGCGACACCACAATCGACAAGCCACTCGAGCGTCCCGTCGCGCAACACGTCGATCGGCCAGCCGACCATCGCGCGATCGAGCGGCTGTTGTGGTTCTTCGCCCTCGTCTACATCGTCGAGGGCATGGGCCAGGTGGTCGGGCTGATCTCGCAACCGCTGACCTATTATCTCAAGCAGGTGCACGGCTGGACGCCGGTCCAGGTCACCGCCTTCATCACGCTGTTCAATCTGCCCTGGGTGATCAAGCCGCTCTACGGCCTCATCTCGGATTTTCTGCCGCTGTTCAGCTATCGGCGCAAAAGCTACCTCCTGCTCGCCAATGCCGCGGCGATCGCCGGCTACCTGTGGGCGACGCAGATCGAGGCGCCGAATGTGCTCGTGTTCGCGTTGATGATCACCGCCTACGCCATGGCGATCTCCAGCACGCTGTGCGGCGCGGTGCTGGTGGAGAACGGGCAGCGGCTGCGCGAGAGCGGCCGCTTCGTCAATCAGCAATGGCTGTGGTTCAACGTCGCCGCCATGGCGGCGGCGCTCGTCGGCGGCCAACTGGTCCAGCACCTTTCGCCCGCGTCGGCGCTGCACGTCGCCGCCGCCATCGTCGGGGTGGCGCCGCTTGCCGTCATCTTCGGCACGCTGTTTCTGATCCCGGAGCGGAGGGTCGCGATCGATCTTGTCGGCATGCGCGC
>JASHXZ010000816.1 GCA_030043285.1 Xanthobacteraceae bacterium
CAGGCTCGGATTGGCCATGAAGCCATAGACGTTCTGGAGATGTTGATTGGTGCACAGGCCGTGAAACCCCGCCTTCGCGGCGTGCAAAAGCTCGTCGAGCGTAGCGTTGTAGTACTGCCCGACCTTGTCGGGATCGGCGATGTCGAACCACGGCGGATCGATGTAGGCCGACCTGTAGCGCTGCTCAAAATCGGCCGGCAGGTCGCGATACGGCATCAGGTGGAACATGCAGACTTTCACGATCGTCCTCCCGGACCCTTCGCCATCGCGGCGCGGCTCTACTCAATTGTCTGATAACCGCGGATGATGCGCTCGGAGCCGTAGCCCCAGTAATTGCGCAGCGTCTCCGGGCCCCACACCTTCGGCCGCTGCGGCCGATCCTGATGCCAGGGCCGCGGATCGAAATAGCCGAGCGCCTCGTCCTTCATCTGATCCATCTCGCAGAAGAACTCTACGCGGACCTTGTCGGCGTTGCGGTGATAGATCGCGATGTTGTGGCCGATAATGTGCCGACCCGGGCCCCACACCAGATGAATGTCGTGCTTGGCCAGCGTCTCGGCGGCGCGCTGGATTTCCGCCCAATCCTTCACCTCGAAGGCGATGTGATGGAGTTGCGGCTCGGCATCGTAGACGAAGTTCACGGTGTGATGATCGGTATTGCAGCGCAGGAACGCAAATGAATTGTCGCGCCAGTCGGAGACGCGAAAGCCGAGCACCTCGCAGTAGAAATTCACGGTCTTTTGCACGTCGTCGACCCGATAGGCGACGTGACCGAGTTTGAGCGGCATGATGCCTGCGCTGCGGCCGTCATCCTTGGCGAAAGCGTAATCGGCAAAGATTTCGACCAGCGTGCCTTTGGGATCGGTGAACACGATCGCCTCGGCAACGCCGGGCGAGATGCCGCTGCGCCGCTCGGTCTTCACGCCATGCTTGGCGAGCGCCGCGGCGACTTCGTTCAGATCGCTGTCAGGATCGACCTGAAAGGCGATGCGGGAGAGCGCATTGCCCTTGCCCGGCTCGAGCACAATGGCTTCGAGACCGAGCTTGCAGGCCAGAAAAGCCCGATCCTTGCTGCGCTCGACCAGCGTCAGCCCGACCACCTCGGTGTAATACGCGAGCTGCCGGTCGATATCCGGCGTCGTCAGCGTGGCATGCCCTAGTCGTCTGACTTGGATCACATCGAGGCTCCGGACGGGCGCGGCGGTTTACTGCTTCAACAGTGGGATGTCGCTCGCCGGCTTCGGCTTCGGCAACGATTGCAGATAGGCATAGATATCCGTCAGATCAGAATCGGACAAAACCTCGGCGTGAAACGGCGGCATTGCGCCCGACGGATCGCGCACATAGGCCTTGAATGCGTTGAACGGCAGCTTGGTGTCGTAGAGCACCCGGCCGGCACTGGTGTCGCTGGAGCCTTGGCCCTCAAAACCGTGACATTGCCAACAGCCATGCTTGACGAAAGCAACCTTGCCGTTGTCGGCCGAGGCCACTGCCAGCGCTGCGTCGGGACCGAGCACGATGGCGCCGGCGAACGCCGCCAGCGTCAAAAACACACGAACATTTGCCATTAAACTTGTCTCCTCAGCGCGGCTGCGTCCAAACGTTGACCAGCGCCGGCTGGCCGGATTTGACCACGGCGACCGCTTCCTTGATGGCGGGGCCGAGATCGGCGGGTTCCTTGATCGGTCCTTTGGCCCACCAGCCCATCGACTCGGCGAGCTTGTGATACTCGATATCGGGATTCATGATGCTGGTGCCGACCGGCCCGAGATCGTCGCCGACGTCGGCGACGCGATTGCGGAAATTGGCCAGTCGCTGCACGTGCATGACCTCCTGGTGATAGCCGCGATTGTTGTGCATGACGGCGAGCAGCGGAATTTTGTGCCGCGCTGCCGTCCACAAGGCGCCCGGGGCGTACATGAGGTCGCCGTCGGATTGGATCGAGACCGAGAAGCGGCCCTCGTCGCGGTTGGCGAGCGCGCCGCCGACTGAGGCCGGCGCGCCCCAACCGACACCGTAGCCGCCGGACGTCCCGGTCCAATGGTAATGCTTGCTCATCGGCCACAGCCGGTTCGGCCAGCCGCTGACGTTGCCCGATGAGGGCACCAACGACCAGTCGAGATCCTTGATCTGGCCGTAAAGCTCCATGCACAACCGCGCGGTAGAGATCGGGCTCGCGTCCCAGGCAATCGCGGCCGCCTGCAGCGCCGCGCCGCGGGCCTTGGCGTGTGCCTCCTTGATCGTTTGTCCGCGCTGGGCGATCGCGTCCTTGCGGCTGTCGGGAAGCGCGACCTTCACTGCCTCGATCAAAGCCGGCAAGGTCGCCTCGACATCGCCGGCGATCGGCACGTCGACGCTCTGGAAGCGCTCGAATTCCTGGTAGTTCGATTTCGTCATCAAGGATGCGGTGCTGATACTGATCAGCTTGGTGCTGGGTTTGATACGCGAGCTGACGCTGCCGACGCCCTCGTGATTGTTGTCGACAAACTTGTTCACCGTCGCCCAGTAGTCGGTCAGCTCCAGCCCGAGGATCACGTCGGCCTGGGGGATGATGGAAGCCGGTCGGCTCAAATAGTGCGTGTTCGGGAAATTGAGCCGCGATCGCTGGCGCACCACCGGTGCCTGCAACAGTTCGGCGAGCTGCACCAACAGATCCATGCCGCGCTGAGTGTGGACCGCGCGGTCAGCGACGATCACCGGCCGCTCGGCGTTGACAAGAAGCCGCGCCGCCTCGCGCACCGCGCTCAGCTCGCCGGCGGGCGCCGCGGTCGGCACGTATTTCGGGATATAGAGTTTCTGGCCGTGATCGCGGATCGGCTCCTGCGCCAAGCCATCATCGAGCGACAGCACGACCGGCGCACAGGGCGGCGTCACGGCGATCTGATAGGCGCGCACCAACGATTGGGCAAAATGCTGCGCCGAGACCGGCGTGTCGTCCCATTTGGTGAATTCGCGCACGATGGCGTTGATGTCCTGCGCGGAGTGAATCGTCGGCACGCCGGGCGGCCGATACGCGGCGTCGAGATCGTTGCCGGCAAGGATGATGACCGGCGCGCGGTCGCAGAACGCGTTGTAGACGTTCATGGTGGCGTGCATCAGGCCGACGGTGCCGTGGACCGTCGTCATCAGCGGCTTGTTGGCGATCTTGTAATAGCCGTGGGCGATGCCGACGCCGACCTCCTCATGGGTGCAGGTGAGGAATTCCGGCATCGTGTTCTTGCCATAGTCGATCAGCGATTCATGGATGGCGCGATAGCTCGAGGCCGGGTTGGACGGCAGGTATTTGATGTCGAGCGTCTTGACCACGTCCACCATGAAGTCGGAGGCGGGCCGGCCCTCGGTCGCATAGGGTGCGATGTCCGGCACGTCCGGCGTGCCGGTCTCGGCAGCGGCGACGTGCTCGTTGGGCGGCAGCGCCGACGGCAAGCGGCGCTCCGGCTGCGGCGT
>JASHXZ010000817.1 GCA_030043285.1 Xanthobacteraceae bacterium
CTGGCGACGCAGCGGCCGTCGGTCGACGTCATCACCGGCACCATCAAGGCCAATTTCCCGACCCGCATTTCCTTCCAGGTCACCTCGAAGATCGACAGCCGCACCATTTTGGGCGAGCAGGGCGCCGAACAGCTGCTCGGCCAGGGCGACATGCTGTACATGGCCGGCGGCGGCCGCATCAGCCGCGTGCACGGGCCGTTCGTCTCCGACGAGGAGGTCGAGAAGGTGGTGCGGCACTTAAAAGCGCAAGGCGTGCCGCAATATCTGGAGGCTGTCACCGCCGAGGAGCCGCAGGTCGGCGAGGACGGCGCGGTGTTCGACGGCACCGCCATGGGCATGGCGTCCGAGGCCGAGGGCGCCGACCTCTATCAACAGGCGGTGCAGATCGTGGTGCGCGACCGCAAGGCTTCGACCAGCTACATCCAGCGCCGGCTGCAGATCGGCTATAACCGTGCCGCCTCGCTGATGGAGCGCATGGAGCAGGAAGGCGTGGTCGGTCAGCCCAATCACGCCGGCAAGCGCGAAATACTCATCGAAGGCGGCGGCGGCGACGATGAGGACTAGCAGCGACGACGAGACCTATTGAGGTTCGATGAGTCGCTCTTTAAGGACGGGCGTAGCCGCGAATTCGCCATAACGCGCGGGTAGCGGATCGGTTTGCCGCGGGGCGTGCAAGCGGGAGAGGGACATGGCCGGTCGAGGCGCGGCGCTCATTGTCGTGGCTGTGGTTTGCGGTGCGCTGGCGGGCGGTTCGGCCTTTGCCGAAAACGTGCCGCTGCCGACCCCTGCGCCGCAAGGCAAGGGTGCCGCCGCGGCGGCGCCTGCGGCTTCGCCGGATTTGACGGCGCCGGCGTCCGGCGACGTCGCTCCGGCTGCGGAGGAACACAAGGGCTTCTTTCCGTTCTCACTGCCCTCATTGCCGTTCGGCAAAACGCCGAGCGGGCAAGAGACCGCTTTCGACGCCAAGCAGAAGGCGCTGCTCGAACGCGTCAGCGTCTCTCTCTCCAACTTCCAGACCTTGGTCGGCAATTTCGTGCAGGTCGGACCGGACGGCAACCGTACCGAGGGCACTTTCTACATCCAGAAACCCGGCAAGGTGCGCTTCGAGTATAATCCGCCGTCGCCGATCGACGTGATCGCCGACGGCTCCTCGGTCGTGGTGCGCGACCGCAATCTCGCCACGCAGCAATTGTGGTCGTTGTCGGAGACGCCGCTGCGCTACCTCCTGGCCGATCACATCAACCTCATTCGCGACACCAACGTCGTGAGCGTGTCGGCCGACGACAAGTTCATCACCGTGGTGATCGAAGAAAAGCAGGTGATGGTCGGCACCACGCGGCTGATGATCATGTTCGACGCCAAGACCGTAACGCTCAAGCAGTGGACCGTCACCGACCCGCAGGGTCTCGACACCACCGTCGCCGTCTACAATCTCGACTCGACCAAAAAACCGGATCCGAATTTATTCGTCATCAATTATCAGCGCAATCCGGGAGGTTTCGGCAATCAGTAGTCGGCAATCGGTAATCAGTAATTAGTAATCAGTAATCACAAACCAGAACGGGAGCTGGCGCATTTGAACATCGACGAATATATTTTGCTCTGATTACGGACTACTGATTACTGACTCCTGATCTCGATGCAACTCACTCTGACAACCTGGAACATCAATTCGGTGCGGCTGCGCATCGATCTGGTCGCCAAATTCATCAAGGCGGCGCGGCCCGACGTGCTCTGCCTGCAGGAAACCAAGTGCCCGGACGACCGGTTTCCGCTCAAGCGTTTCAAGCGGCTCGGCTACGAGCACGTCGCACTCAACGGCCAGAAGGGCTATCACGGCGTCGTTGTGGTATCGCGCCTGCCGTTCGAATCGACGTCCATTGAGACGTATTGCGGCAAGAGCGATTGCCGCCACCTGTCGATCGTGCTCGGCGAGCGCGCCGGGCTGCGCGATCCGCTCGCGCTGCATAATTTCTACGTGCCGGCGGGCGGCGACGAGCCCGATCCGGACAACAACGTGAAATTCGCCCACAAGCTCGCCTTCCTGGACGAGATGTGCGGCAGCGCCACGTTGCAGGCGGCCGGCGCCGGGCGTGGCATCATCGTCGGCGACCTCAACGTCGCGCCGCTCGAATGCGACGTCTGGAGCCACAAGCAACTCCTTCGCGTCGTGTCGCATACGCCGATCGAGTGTGAGAAGCTCGTCGCCGTGCAAAAAGCCGGCGCCTGGGTCGATGCGGTGCGCGGCTTCGTTCCGGAGCCGACAAAGCTGTTCACTTGGTGGAGCTATCGTTCGCCGGATTGGGCCGCAGCCGACAAAGGCCGCCGGCTCGACCACATCTGGACCTCCGCCGCGCTTGCCGACCGTGTTGCGGCGATCAAGGTGTCGAAGGAATCCCGCGGCTGGGCGCGGCCATCGGATCACGTGCCGGTCACTGCCACGCTGGAAGTCTGACAGGGCAGGGAGTACAGAACCGCGCGGCCGGCGAAGCCGCGTTGAAAAGCTGATTTGAATTTTCATTGCATGGAGCGCCGATGATTGCGTGTTATTCATATCGCTCGGCTGGTTTTGCGGTCGCGCTCCTCTGCTGCCTCTATGGAGCCTATGCGCTGCCGCCGGTGAACGCGCAGTCGGCGAATACAGAACTCGCTGCAATCGCCAATTACAGCGGCGCCGACAGGAGCGCCCGCATTCTCGCCGGTGCCAAGAAGGAGGGCGTCGTCAGCGTCTATACGTCCGAGACGGTCGACGATCTCGCCGCGCTGACCGCGGCGTTTCAGAGCAAATACGGCGTTCGCATCAACGTTTGGCGCGGCAGCGCCGAGAATATTTTGCAACGCGCCGTGGTCGAGGCGCGCGGCGGTCGCTTTGACGTCGACGCCATCGAGACCGGCGCCACCACGATGGAATCGCTGCAGCGTGAGCAATTGTTGCAGCAGGTCAGCTCGCCGGCCTTTGCGGATCTCAAACCCGAGGCGATCCGCCCGCACCGCGAATGGGTCGGCACGCGCTACAACGTCTTCGTCGCCGCCTACAACACCGACGTCGTCAAGAAGGCCGATCTGCCGAAAAGTTACGATGACCTCACGCAGCCGAAATGGAAGGGCAAGCTCGGCGTCGAAGCGGAAAGCAGCGACTGGTTCGGTGCGCTCGTCACTGCGCTCGGCGAGGAAAACGGCCTGGCATTGTTCCGCAAGATCGTTGCGACCAACGGTATTTCGGCCCGCAAGGGTCACACGCTGTTGGCCAATCTGGTCATCTCCGGCGAGGTGCCGCTGGCGATCTCGACCTATCTGTACAAGGTGGCGCAGCTCAAATCCCGCGGCGCGCCGCTCGACTGGGTGGCGATTCCGCCGGTGGTGGCCCGCTTCGAGGGCGTCGGTCTCGCGCGCCGCGCGCCGCATCCTTACGCCGCCATGGCCTTCCTCGATTTCATGCTGACCGATGCCCAGGCGATTCTCGCCAAACGTCACTTCGAGCCGGCGAGCGCCAAGGTGTCGCCGAGCCCCGACGACGCGCTGCCGCCCGGCATGCAGCCGATCTTCCTCGATCCAGCCAAAGCGCTGGATCAGACCCAGAAATGGACTAAATACTACCATGATATTATTACGCTTCAGGGCCGCTGAAGCGCGCGCATAGAAGGACCGGACAGGAGCACCGATGGGTAAGAAACAGCACGATCCGGACAAAGAGCGCGTTTTCGTTCGCCCGATAAAAGGCGCCTATAGCCTCACCGATGAGCTCAAACGGCTGCGCGCGATGCCGCGCGTCATCAAGGGCAAGGAAACCAAGCTCGACGGCGGCCCGCAGCATTTCTCCCGTCATTACGTCGAGCCGGAGGACGGGCTATGCCAGACCTTGCACATCCATCTCGAGGAATACGCCCCTGGCGGCACTACCCAGAAGCACGGCCACGTCAATGAAGCCGCCTTCTACATCCTCGACGGCGCCGGTTACGAGATTCACGACGGTGTGCGCTACGACTGGAAGGCCGGCGACGTCGCCATCGTGCATAACAATTGCGTGCACCAGCACACCAATGCCAGCGCCACCGAGCCGGCGCGCGCGCTCGTGATCAAGACCAAGCCGATGTATCTGTTCATGAACATGCTGTTCCAGCACACCGTGATCAAGCGGCCGAAGACGCCGTCGCCGACGCAGGGCAATTTCGTGCCGCGCGATTACGACGAGGATTTCAATCATCCGTCCGAGAAAGTCGAAGAAGAGGCCTAGAACAGATGGCTTGGGACGAAGCGCGCGCCTGGCTTTCCGGCGCAGCCAACCAAAAACTTTATCAGGACCTGCTCGACGATGCGACCACACGCCCAGCGCGCCTCGCGCTGCGCAAGAAGATCGTGCATCCCGAGGACATGCCGTGGGAAATGGCGCGGCAGGGCCTGCTCAAGCATCTGATGAGCGAGCAGATGAACACCCGCATGGAGACGGTCGACGCCTACATGCAGGTGATCCCGCCCGGCAGCCGCTCCGGCAAACATCGCCACCTCGCCGAAGAATGCCTCTACGTGGTCGAAGGCCACGGCTACGACCTGCATCAGGACTGCGACGTCGAGATCACCGACACCTATGCGTGGAAGCCGCAGGACGAGGTCAAGCGCTACGAGTGGGAATCAGGTGACGTGATCTACGTGCCGCCGTGCACCATCCACCAGCATTTCAACGGCGATCCGGCCCGGCCGGCGCGGCTCATTTCCTGCACCAACCGCATCTACAAGAACTCCGGGCTCAACGACCTGGTGCAGATCGAGGACGCGCCCGAGTACGATCCGGGCGTGGTGCTTACGGCGGAGCTGGTGCGGAAGTATCTGGAGGGCGACAAGAAGAGCGTCGCCTGAGCAGCGACCAGTCGTCAATGCCGCTTGCGCGTGAGGCTGTACAGCAGAACACCGACCAAAGCGGCGCCGCAGGCGAGCGCCGCGGCGTCCACCAGCCGGCTCTTAACCAGCACCGTCGCCAACGCCAGGGCCGCCAGGACGAGGTTGACGATAAAGACGCGGCCGACGATTTCACTGACCGTAAAGCCGCGGTCGGTGGCGCGCTGGTAATAATGGGTACGGTGCGCCTGCCAGATGCGCTCGCCGCGCGATAGCCGCCGCAACAAGGTCAGCGTCGCATCCGCCAGATAGTACAGCGGCAACAGCAGCGCTGCCGCCAGATGGCCGGCGCCGGCGAGTAGCACCAGAAGCCAGCCGAGCAAAAGTCCGATCGGCAGGCTGCCGACGTCGCCGAGAAAGAGCTTTGCCGCCGGCCGGTTGAAATAGGCGAAGCCGATCATGGCGCCGCCGAGTGCGAGCGCTACCACGACAGCATCGCCCGGCAGCGTGCCGAGGCCGCCGAACACCACCACCGCGCCCGCGACCGGAATCACTTCGACGACGGTCATCCAATCGATGCCGTCCATGAAGTTGACGAGATTGACGAACCACAAGCCGCCGACAAACAACAGCGCGCGCTCGAGGGAGAGCGGCAGCACCGGCGCGACGCGTAGCGCGTTGGGCAACGCGTAGATCACGGCGGCGACCGCCAGCGCCTGCAACAAGAGCCGCGGCGCCACCGCCAACGGCCGGATATCGTCGGCGACACCGACGCCCGCCATGACGATCACCGCAGCGAATGCGGTAGCGAGCGACGGCGTGAGCGGCGCGCCGAGAGTGACAAGGCCAAAGCCGCTCGCCGCGAGCGTGGCCGCCATCACCGCGATGCCGCCGCCCTGCGGCGTCGGCACGCGGTGCGAGGAGCGAGCGTTCGGCCTCGCCAACGCATAGCGCTGCAGCAGGGGACGCAGCAGCACGATCAAGCCGTCACAGAGCAGCGCGGACAAACCCGCGATCGCCGCGCCGCGCATCGCCCACAGTGCCGCCACCGCCCCGTTCACTCCCGCAGTCTCGTTTTGATTCGCTTACCGGCCGTCCACCGCTGCCGCGCGTGCGTGCTTAGCGTCCGCTCCGCGGCGGCGCAAATCGCCGGTATCGGCAAGCCGCCGCAGCCCTGTCGTTCAAACCTTCGCAATATCAATGACTTACGCCGAAATCGAGGCGTTACAGCAGCATCGCGCGGCCGCGATCTGACATTTTTTTATCGCCCAAGCCGGTCTATGGTAGCGCCATGAGGGACCTGTTTCGTAATCCGCGCCGGCTTCTGATCGTCGTCCACGACCTGGTCGTCACCGCAGCGGCAATTCTCGCGACGTTCTACTTCCGTTTCGAGGATGCCGGGCTTGCGGCGCGGTTCCATTGGCTTCTGATCATTCTGCCCGGCTACGTGATCTATGCCGGCGTGGTCTACTGGGTTTTCAACCTCTACGTCGCCAAGTGGCGGTTCGCGTCGCTGCCGGACCTGTGGAACATCTTTCGCGCGGTGACGGTGCTGGCGTTCTCGCTCCTGGTGCTCGACTACATTCTGCTGGCGCCGAATTTTTACGGCACGTTTTTCTTCGGCAAGATCACTATCGCGCTGTACTGGGTGCTGCAGATGTTCTTTCTCGGCGGCCCGCGCATCGCCTATCGGCTGTTTCGGCACGCGCGCACCCAGCATCACGCCGAGCAGCGCGCGGCGACGCCGACCTTGATCGCTGGCCGCGCCGCCGACGCCGAGGTCTTGTTGCGCGCCATCGAAAGCGGCGCGGTGACCAAGATCAGGCCGGTCGGCATTCTGTCGCCGTCGCGCGCCGACCAGGGTCAGGCGCTGCGTGGCGTTCCGGTGCGCGGCTATCTCACAGACCTGGAGCAGACCGTCGCCGCCTTGGCGGCACACGACATCCGCGTCGCGCGGCTGGTGCTGACCCCGACCGCGCTCGCACCCGAAGTTCATCCCGAAACCATGCTGATGCTGGCGCGGCGGCTCGGGCTTACCACCAACCGGCTGCCGTCGCTCGATGCCGGCGATGAGGCGTTGCGGTTTGCCCCGGTCGACGTCGAGGATTTGTTGCTCCGTCCC
>JASHXZ010000818.1 GCA_030043285.1 Xanthobacteraceae bacterium
GGACGTGCGGAATCAGGCCGCGTAGTGCCGTCGTGGCGTCGCCGCGCAACAGGCCGGTACCGGTGCTCGCCGCCATCACCGGATCGAGCACCACGTTGCTGGCGCGATGGCGAACAAGGCCAGCTTCGACTGTTTGGGCAATCGCGGCGTTCGCCAGCACGCCGATCTTCACCGCCGCCACATTGAGATCGGCGAACACGGCGTCAAGCTGCGCCGCGACGATCGCGGCGGGCGCGTCGTGGACCGCCAACACGCCCTTGCTGTTCTGCGCGGTGAGCGCGGTGATGGCGCAGGCGCCGTAGACGCCGAGCGCCGCAAACGTTTTCAGATCCGCCTCGATGCCGGCGCCGCCGCTCGAATCCGACCCGGCGATGGTGAGCGCGACCGGCACGCTCATCACGTGCCCCGCTTGGCCAGCATGGCGTCGACGATCTGCCGCAAGGCGCGCGCCGCAGCGGTCGGATCGGACGCAAGCGACAGCGCCGAGATCACGGCGACGCCGTCGGCGCCGGCCGCGATCACCGGGGCGGCGTTGCCGGCGTCGATGCCGGCAATGCCGCAGACCGGCAGCGCCTTGCCGCTCTGTTGCGCGCGCCGGCGCAGCACGCCGATGATGCGTGCAAGACCCTCCGGGCCGATCGGCGGATTCTTCTGCTGCTTCGACAACGTCGCATAGACGCCGCCGGAGCCGACGTAATCGATCAGCGCGATCGGCGCCGCCTCGGCTTCGCTCACGTTCTTGACCGACAACCCGATGATCGCGGCAGGGCCGAGCAGCCGCCGCGCGTCTTCGGCCGCCATGTCGTCCTGGCCGACATGCACGCCGTCGGCGCCGGCGGCGAGCGCCACATCGACGCGGTCGTTGATGACGAACGGCACGCCGAATGGCGCCAGCGCTTGTTTGATGGCGCGCGCCTCTTCGATCAGGGCGCGGGTGTCGCTCTGCTTATCGCGCAATTGCACGAGCGTCGCGCCGCCTTGGGCGCATAGCCGCGCCAGCTCGGCCAGCGCGCGGCCGCCGGCGCGTTCGGGATCGACAATAGCGTTGAGCCGCAGATCGACGCGCATCATGTCACCTTGATCCGTGCGCGCAACGTGGCGCGGTCGAGCCGGTGCAGTGCGTCGATGATAGCGACGGCGAAGCTGCCGGGCCCGGCGGCGCTCGCGCCGGCGATTTCGCCGGCGACGCCGAGCGCGGCGAGCGCCGCAATCGCAGCGAGCCAGGCGTCGGCCTCGACCGCCAAAGTCGCGCCGAGCAACGCCGAGCCGGCGCAGCCCATCGCGGTGACGAGTCCCATCAGCGGATGGCCGTTACGAACGATGGCGCGCCGCGCGCCATCGGCGACGATGTCGGCGATGCCGGTCAGCGCCACCACGGCGCTGCAGGCTTTGGCGGCGCGCGCCGCCGCCTCGTCGGACCCGTCGCTGCCGAATAGCGCCGCGAATTCGGCCAGGTTGAGCCGCACCGCCGCCGGGCCGCGCGCCAAAAGCGTGCGGGCGAACGCGGCGCGGCCGGGCGAGCGGTCGATGAATACCGGATCGAGCACCCAGGGTACGCGTGCTGCTTCGGCGGCGCCGAGCGCCGCGTCCGCCGCGCTGCGCCGCTCCGCGTCGAAAGTGCCGAGGTTGACCAGGAGCGCATTGGCGGCGGCAACGAAGCTGGCGATCTCCTCAGGCGAAACGGTCATCGATGGCACGGCGCCGGCCGCGAGCAGCACGTTCGCCGTATAGTTCTGCGCCACGCTGTTGGTGATGCAATGCACCCGTGGCGCGCGGTCGCGCACGCGCGCCAGCACGTCGGCGACAATATCGGCAAGGTCTCCGACCGGTGCATGCATTTTTGCGGCCGTCCTGATACTGTAGCCACCATACTACGCCCGGAGCCGCCCATGGTCCCCTTTTTCGTGCAGATCAAATGCCAACTCGGCAAGTCCTACGAGGTCGCCAACAAGTTGGCGGACGCCGAGATCGCCTCGGAAATCTATTCGACCGCCGGCGACTTTGATCTTCTGGTCAAATTCTACGTCGATCAGGCGACCGATATCGGCCATTTCATCGCCGAAAAAGTTCAGACCATTGCGGGCGTCGCCGACACCCGCACCATCATCACCTTCAAGGCATTCTGAGACTCGTCATAGTTAACCTCATCCTGAGGCGGCCGCGAAGCGGCCCTCGAAGGATGTAGGCATCCAGATCGGCTTAGCCGATCTGGACAATTAAACATGCCGAAATCGGGCAAGCCCGATTTCGGTGCGCTGTGGCCTACACCCTTCGAGGCTCGACGCTTCGCGCCGAGCGCCTCAGGGTGAGGATAGTGAGTCGAGAACAAGCAGCGCTGTTTAGTTGCCGCTATCCCGCCTGTCCCGCGCCGGAGACGGCAGTGCAGCGGTGGCGGCGGAGGAGGGCGACACCGCGGCCGCTGTTTTGTGCGCGAGTGCGAGCCGGTGCTCGCGCCAGATCACGAACAGGCCGGCACCGGCGATGATGGCTGAGCCGAGCACGATCATCGCGGTCGGGGTCTCGCCGAACATCGCGTAGCCGAGAACGAGCGCCCAGACCATCGAGGTGTAATCGAACGGCGCCACCACCGAGGCCGACGCGTAGCGGTAGCTTTCGGTGAGAAGAATGTGGGCCATGCCGCCGAGAAAACCGATGGCCGCCAGCGTCGCGAATTCGGCGGCGCTGGGCATGATCCAGCCGAACGGCAATGTCACCAGGCCGGACAGCGCGCAAATCACCGAGAAATAAAACACGATCGACGACGTGCGCTCACTCTTGGTGAGATGCCGGGTCTGGATCATGGTGCCGGCGTTGATGACCGAACCGGCGACCGCGTAGATGATGCCGGCGAGGCTCGTGGCGCTCGCCATCGCGATCGTCAGCTCGTCGCCGGAAAGATGCGGCGACAGCACCACCAGCACGCCGAGGAAGCCGGTGATCACCGCCGACCAGCGATAGATGCGAACGCGCTCCTTGAGCACCAAAGCCGCGAGCGCCACGCCGATCAGCGGCGAGGAAAAGCTGATGGCGTTGGCCTCGATCAACGGCAGCCGCGCCAGCGCGCCGAAATTGCAGAACATGCCGGCGATGCTGAGCGCGCCGCGGCTCGCCTGGCCGAGCGGATTTTCGGTGCGCACCGCCGCCGCGAGCTCGCGCCGCCAGGCGTAGATCACGACCACCGGCACCACC
>JASHXZ010000819.1 GCA_030043285.1 Xanthobacteraceae bacterium
CCGGCCCAGCCACCTCGATATTGTCATCGAAGGCAAGCTTGCGAACCACGCCGGCCGGCGCATTGCGCGCGCCGGCAAGCCGCGACGCCAGTTTGGCGCGGGCCATCGGTTCGATTGCCTCGACCAGCTTGGCGATGACCTCATCGAACAGATGAACTTGCTCCGCCGAATAGCGGGAAGCGCTGGCGAAAAACAGGTCCGTGACCTGCGTTAGCATCGCCACGCGGTGGGTCTCACCGCCGGTGCTCACCGCCCTCTCGAGATCTTCAATCAGTGAACCAGTCAATGTCATGGACAGCGCAAGCCTCGCAAAACTCGCGGCACCATGGGTTCCCGAACGCTAAGGAAAGACTTCGCCCGTCAAATTATTCGAAGATATGCTTCGACTTCCGCGGCCGTCGTAAACGCATGATTAACGTTGCGCGGCGCTCGCACGGACAATCGACGCATTCAATGCCGTTCACGCATTGATCGAATGTTCATGATGTCGGTTAGAGGTCCTTCAAGGGGTTACGGCTATGTTGGCAGGTCTGCCCGGCACCGTGCCCACCATGCAAAATCGCAAGAAGCGCCGTTTTCGTCGCAAGTCTTTTGAGCGCGTGGCAGCGCTCGATTTAGGCGACGGCTCACCCTCGACCAAGTGTGAAGTGCTCGACATTTCCGAGGGTGGCGCGCGATTGCGGCCGCTGATGGGCTCGCCCAAGATGCTGCCGGAGAAATTCATCCTGCTGCTGTCGACGTGCGGCAAGGTGCGGCGCAATTGTCGCGTGATCTGGCGCTCGGCGGCCGAACTGGGCGTACAATTTCCGCAGCTTTAGACCTCAGCGCTGCCGCGCAGCGCGGCGCCGCGCCGCCCCTTCAATGCGTCAACGCCAGCAGCATCGCCAGAGCTTCAGCGACCGACCGCTCGCGCACGCGGCGCCGGCCGATCTTGCCAAATAGTTTGCGGGACTGCAGGCGTCGTCCATCGCGGCTCGCGGCGGCGAAGTAAACGAGGCCGACCGGCTTTTGCGCCGTGCCGCCGCCGGGTCCGGCGATCCCCGTAATCGAGACCGCGAGGTCCACCGGCGAGTGTTTCAGCGCACCTGCGGCCATCGCTGCCGCCGTTTCGGCGCTGACCGCGCCGTGCCGCTTGAGCGTCGCCCCCGGCACGCCGAGCATCGCCTCTTTCGCCGCGTTGGAGTAAACGACGAAGCCGCACTCCACGACATCGGAAGAGCCGGCGATTTCGGTCAATGCCGCGGCAACGAGGCCGCCGGTGCAGGATTCCGCCGTGGCGACCCGCCAGCGGCGCTGGCGGCAAGCCTCCAGCACATCGGTGGCCGCCGCGCGCAGCTTGCGGTCGGTCATGCGCCGCTCCACGGCAGACGCAGCGTCGCTGTCGCCATGGCGACGAGGCCTTCGCCGCGTCCGGC
This sequence comes from Xanthobacteraceae bacterium, assembly GCA_030043285.1. Classification (GTDB taxonomy): domain Bacteria; phylum Pseudomonadota; class Alphaproteobacteria; order Rhizobiales; family Xanthobacteraceae; genus BOG-931. The sequence goes on from JASHXZ010000819.1 coordinate 1,416, forward strand.
GAAGCCGAGTTTCTCGCTGGTCGTCGCCTTGACGCCGACGCGCTCGATGGCGATTCCGGCAATCGCGGCAATCCGGGCGCGCATGGCATCGCGGTAGGGCGACACGCGCGGCGCCTCGCAGACGACAGTGACGTCGAGATGGGCGATGATGCCGCCGCGGATGCGGACGCGCTCGCAGGCAAAGGCGAGGAAGCGATCCGACGAGGCGCCCCGCCATTGCGGATCGCTCGGCGGAAAGTGCAGGCCGATGTCTCCTTCGGCAAGCGCACCCAAGATGGCGTCGACGAGGGCGTGCAGCGCCACGTCGGCATCGGAATGGCCGGTAACGCCGCGGCTGTGCGGAATGCGAACGCCGCCCAGCATGACGTGATCGCCGTCAGCGAAAGCGTGCACATCGAAGCCGTTGCCGGTGCGCACGTCGGTCAGCGTCGCGGCGTGCATGAGTTCGGCACGGGCAAAATCCTCATTGGTGGTCAGTTTCACGTTGCCTGCCTCGCCTTCGAACACGCTCACGCGATGGCCCGCCCACTCGGCGAGCGCCGCATCATCGGTAAAATCGTCGCGGCCGGCCGCTTCGGCGCGGCGGTGGGCGTCGGCAATCAGCGCAAAGCCAAAAGCTTGCGGCGTTTGCACAGTGCGCAGCCGGCCGCGATCAAGTGTTTGGGTCACCGACGCATCCTCGCCGACGACTTTCACCGTATCGGCGATGACAAGGCCCGGGATTGCAGCACCATGGCGCCTGCCGGCCTCGACAGCACGGGCAATCAGATCGCCGGTCAGAAATGGTCTTGCCGCGTCGTGGATCAAGACAAGTTCAGGCGCGTGCGGCTGCAGCGCACGCAACCCGGAACGGACCGAAATCTGCCGCGTCGCCCCGCCCAGGACAGGTTCTCGCAACTTGCCCAGGCCGGCGCTGGCGGCAAGAAACAGGTTTTCGTCCGCGGGATGGATGACCGGTTGGACGATGTCCACCTGCTGGTGGTCGGAGAAGGCAGCCAGCGTCATATGGATCGCCGGCGTGCCGGCCACGGTCCGGTATTGCTTTGGAACGGCACCGCCGGCGCGTTCTCCCCGGCCACCCGCGACAATGACGGCCGCGACTATGCCCATCCAAAAGGCTCCGTTCGGTTTCTGCAGCCGCTTTAGCGCATGTGGACGCCATCTGCGAATGGAGTTCGCGGCCTACCGCTCCAAAGCGAGCCGGGCGGGGTTAATTCACTGCCCCAAATATTGCATTGCAGCACTTGCGCGCGGCGGCTTTTTGTCTAAACTATAAGCAACTGCCAGTGCAGCCTAATTCATGTGCAAAATGAGCGACCCACCCACTCGGTCCCCGCAGAAAGCCTGCCGCGCCTCGGTTGGCGCGCTCACCGAGCGCCACCAGCCGCACCGAAAGCAGCATCAATCATGAGCACGGCCGACCCACTGCTCATGGTTTCACCAGCCGAGGCCGTGCTCAACGCCCTGCCGCATCCGGTTATCGTGGTCGCGCCGGACGGCAAGGTAGTGGACGCCAACGGTGCGGCGGAAGCCTTTTTCGAAGTGTCGCTGCCACTATTGCGCCGGCAGGCGCTCCGCGACCTGGTGCCGTTCGGCAGCCCGTTGCTCACGCTGGTCGAGCAGGTGCGCAGCCGCGGCGCCGCGGTCAACGAATACAAGGTCGACCTCGGCACCCCACGCAATCCGGGCGAGCGGCTGGTCGATCTGCACGTGGCGCCGTTGCCCGAAGAGCTCGATTGCGTGGTGGTGATGCTGCAGGAGCGCACCATCGCCGACAAGATGGACCGCCAGCTCACGCACCGCGGCGCCGCGCGCTCGGTAATCGCGCTCGCCGCCATGCTGGCCCACGAAATAAAAAATCCGCTGTCCGGCATTCGCGGCGCCGCGCAACTGCTCGAGCAATCGGTCGAGGACGATGACCGAACGCTGACCCGGCTGATCTGCGACGAAGCCGATCGCATCGTGAAACTTGTGGACCGTATGGAAGTATTCGGCGATGAGCGGCCGGTCGAACGCGAGCCGATCAATATCCACGTCGTGCTCGATCACGTGAAACGACTGGCGCAGTCGGGCTTCGCCCGTAACATCAAATTCATCGAAGACTACGATCCCTCGCTGCCGCCGGTTTCAGGAAATCGCGATCAGCTGATCCAGATATTTCTCAATCTCGTCAAGAATGCCGCCGAGTCGATCGGGGAGAATGCCGCCGGAGGCGAGATCGCACTCACCACCGCGTTCCGCCCGGGCGTGCGGCTGTCGCTGCCCGGCGCCAAGACGCGCGTGTCGCTGCCGCTCGAATTCTGCGTGCGCGATAACGGCCCTGGCGTTCCCGATGAATTGCTGCCGCATCTGTTCGACCCGTTCGTGACGACGAAGCCGACCGGGTCGGGACTTGGACTGGCGCTGGTCGCCAAAATCGTCGGCGATCACGGTGGCATCATCGAATGCGAGTCGCAACCGCACCGCACCACGTTTCGTATCCTCATGCCGAAATACACCCCCACTCAACAGACCACCGGGCCGGACGGCGGTCGAAAAGCATAGGAAGTAAAAGAAATGCCCACGGGAAGCATTCTCGTCGCTGATGACGACGCGGCGATCCGGACCGTTCTCAATCAGGCGCTGTCGCGCGCCGGTTACGAGGTGCGCTCCACCGGCAACGCGGCGACGCTGTGGCGCTGGATCAGCCAGGGCGAGGGCGATCTGATCATCAGCGACGTGCTGCTGCCTGACGAGAGCGCCTTCGACCTGTTGCCGCGCATCAAGAAAGCACGGCCAGAACTGCCGATCGTCATCATGAGCGCGCAGAACACGTTCATGACCGCGATCCGCGCCTCCGAGCGCGGCGCCTACGAATATCTGCCGAAGCCGTTCGATCTGAAAGAATTGATCGCGATCGTCGGCCGCGCGCTGTCGGAGCCGAAGGAGCGGACACGGCCGGCCGCGAAGCCGGACGACTTCGAATCCATTCCGCTGGTTGGCCGCTCGCCGGCGATGCAGGAAATCTATCGCGTGCTGGCGCGGCTGATGCAGACCGATTTGACGGTCATGATCGCAGGCGAGTCCGGCACCGGCAAGGAACTGGTGGCGCGCGCGCTGCACGATTACGGCAAGCGCCGCAGTGGCCCGTTCATCGCCATCAACATGGCGGCGATTCCGCGCGATCTCATCGAATCCGAGTTGTTCGGCCATGAGAAGGGCGCGTTCACCGGCGCCAACACGCGCAGCGCCGGACGCTTCGAGCAGGCCGAAGGCGGCACGCTGTTTCTCGACGAGATCGGCGACATGCCGATGGA
>JASHXZ010000162.1 GCA_030043285.1 Xanthobacteraceae bacterium
GACGCGCGCCGAACCCGGCGTGCTCGCAAGGCCGACCGTGAGCGCGACCGCAGCCGCAAGCGAAATTCCAAAAAGCTTCGACATTGAAGTCCCCCCTTGCCTGCTTGTTCATTTGCCCGGCTTTAACGCTGATCGGGAGCAGGCCATCCGCAATCCGCTCTCAAGTGCCCGGCGAGCAAAAGCATTGCACAACCTCAAGACAGGCGCAACCAGTCTCCGATTAAGCTGGTGCGGCCGCTGCGACCTGCCGGAGGTTTTGTGTCCGCATGGGAACGTCATCGGCGAACAAGGCTGACAAAGCCCGCCAAGCCGTTACAATGATGCCGATGGGGCGTGCACCGCGCCGGCATACCGGCGCATCGAATCGGCCCGCCGTCCGGGCCGGCAGCAACGAAACGAGGGTGGAAAATGATGCAAAAGAGTCTGGCCGCGTGCGTCTTCGGCGCGCTTATCGTCTCGACGGCGGCGCTGCCGGCAAGCGCCGCTGACGACATCGAATCGCGGGTGCAGCTCTGCGCCGGGTGTCACGGCCAGAACGGCGTGCCGATCAATTCGGCGACGCCGATCATTTGGGGCCAGCAATCCAATTACCTCTACAAGGAGTTGCACGACTACCACAGCGGCGATCGCGCCAATCCGTTCATGGCGTCGGTGGCCAAGATGTTCACCCTGCCGGAGCTGCGCCAGGTCGCCGATTATTTTGCCGCCAAGCAATGGCCGGCGGCCGAGCACACCGGCACTCCCGGCGAAGCACCAAAGAGTGCCGAAATGTGCAAGGCGTGCCATCAGCCGAATTTCGTCGGCGGCGCGCCGGCGCCGCGGCTCGCCGGCCTGAGCTACGATTATCTGTTGACCTCGATGAACAACTTCGCCGACGGCAAGCGCACCAACAATCTCGATATGCCGGGATTCATGAAGGCACTGTCGGAGACCGATCGCGAGGCGATCGCGCACTATCTCGCGGGATTGTAATCGGCAGCGAACTCTTCCGGACCGCTCGGCGGCGCAGATCCTGTTGCCGATTGCGGCTGCAGCCGCCGGCATGACGGCAATCGGCATCGTCTATCACGTCGCCGCCGGGTGATCGGAGCGCAGCGAGCCTTCGCCTGCTGGTTCTTTCAGTTGCTCCAGCCGCCACTATTCCAGCCGCCATTGCCCCAGCGGCCGCCGAACGTCGAGCCGCCGCCCCAGAAATCGGCGCGAGGGGCAGAATCGTAATACGGATAGCCGCCGCGCTGCATGACGCCTGTCTGGAAGCCGCGTTCAGCCACAGCGCGTTGGCCCGGACGGTACGAATCATAACTGCGCCAATCGCGCTCCTGCGGATTGCGCGAGGCGACGCTCCGCGACCGGCGATTTTCCCTGGCCCGCAGCCTTGCGCTGCGTGAATGGACCGAGTGCTCGGCGGGCTTGGCGCGATTGTCAGGCGCCGACGCGGCTGGTGCAGCGGCAGGCTCCGCATTCTGCGGCGCTGCGGCGGCGCCTTCTGCTGCCGCCGCGGCGAGTTGCGACGGTTGCGGAGTGCCTGACGCCGGCGGCGAGGCAGCGGGCGCGGGTGACGCCGCAGCAGGCGCGGGTTGAGCTACAGCCGGCCCGGGCGATTGCGGCGATCCCTTGGCATCACCAACCGCCTTCGTAGCGGTAAGGGCTTTCGCGGCAGTGTCGCCCTCGGCGCCGACGATTGTCGGCTTATGCGGTGGCCCGCTGCCCATGACGGCGAGCACGGCGACGCCGCCGCCGACGGCACCCACTGCGCCGGCGATGGCCATCATTTGAAGCGCACGAACGAAGCGGCCGAAGCGAACGGGCCAAGCCGATTCGGGATAAAGCAAGGAAGGCATGCCGGCCCCCGGGTCGTTTCCAGGATGTGCAGGCAACCCCGCCCGAGCCGTCGTGTTCCGTCGCCCGGCGCAGACGATACTAAAGGAAGGGAAGACGCTTGCGGGATGGCTGGCCGGCCATCCCGCTTACAAAGATCGCCGCCTCGAGGCGCGGCTTGCCGGCGAAAAGGTTAGGAAGCGATCAGTACCGCGTCGCGATCGCTGTGGCCGAAAAATCACAACTCGCGATAATCCGAGGACTTTCGCAAGTCGAGCCGTCGCGCCGTTCGCGCCACGGCTCGATCCTCACCGCGAGGACGAAGCCCTACTCTTCGGGCTCGGTGGTGAAGAACAACGGATAGCCCTTGCTCTTGCCGAGCTCGGTCGCTTCCTTGGCTTTGGTCTCGGCGACGTCGCGCGTATACACCGCGATCACGCAGGCGCCCTTGAGGTGCGCGGTCATCATCACGCGATACGCCTGATCGGCGTTCATGCGAAACACCGCCTTGAGCACCTGCACGACGAACTCGCGCGGCGTGTAATCGTCGTTGAGCAGAATGACCTTATAGAGCGGCGGCCGCTGCGTCTTGGTCTTGACCTTGGTCCGCGGCTTGACAAGGGTCTTGTTGTTCATCGCGCGAAGCCCTCCGCAGCGAATGGGCGGGGCAGCAGCCAGTCCAGCAGCTAATCGATCCACTATAGTTCAAGACAGCCGCGCGGCCCAGCAGCGCCACGCGCCCAAGCCTCCATAGTCATGCGGGAACGCATCCAATCAATCAGCGTTATTGACGCTCGGCAGCGCCGGCGCATTCATCGCGAGCTTGATCGAGCAGGCGCTTGGTCTTTATGGGCCGGCGCAGTTGGCTCTAGCGTCGCGTTCAACGCCGCGCCGTCGTGGCGCGTCGCGACACGCGGCGTTCGACCACCACGGCGCGTGGCGCGCCGCCGTGCGCCGCGGCGCGGCCTGTGCGCGCGGCAATCATGGTGCGGCTGACGGTCTTTCGCTCACCCAGGCGCAGCACGGCGCTTCTCGCCTCGTCGGCTGAGATTTGCATCAGCGAGGCCACGATCTCGGTCTGCGCACCGACATCGTCGGCGGCCATGCCCTGCGCGGCGAGCACGGCTTCTTCGACTGTCGGCGGGTCGCGGCGCACGCGGCGCCTTCCGTCTTTTGTGTCCCAGACTTGATTGTCCATTGTACGTCCTCGCGATGTCCTGTCTCGCGTTGTCGGGCTGCATTATTGGCATGCTCCCGCAGTGCAGCAAGAGCGTTGTGCGCCGCAATCACACGAATGTCATCGCCGAGCAGGCCTGCAAAAAAGCGGGCGCCGGCGGCCGCTATGCACGGCCGCGACGCCCGCCGGATTGCTAGAGCGATGCGCCGGTTAGCTGGCCGGCATCTCGCTGAACAACACGCCGCCCTTGCCTTTGGCGGTCTTGGCGCTTTCGACCAGCGACACGGTGACCGCTTCCGGCTTGGCGCCGGCATTC
>JASHXZ010000820.1 GCA_030043285.1 Xanthobacteraceae bacterium
GGCTCGAGGTTGGGCGGCGACTGGTGCTGAAAATCCTCGTAGGTGATGTCGAGGATTTTCGCATTTTTGATCTTCAGCTCCTTGGCCAGCACGTCCTTGGCGCGTTTGGGGTCGGTCATCGCAATGTAGTTGCCCTCGATCGAGGCCTTGAGAAAGCGCATGAACAGATCGCGGCGCGCGGCGATGTCGGCGCGGCGCACCACGATGCCGGAAAACAGCCACGAAATTTGCTCGGGCACGAGATCGACCAGCACGTTGACGTGCTCGGCGCGCGCCTGCGATGCACCCGGCTCGTTCAGCGCCGTGGCCTTGATCTCGCCCGACCGCACCGCGGCGAGGCGATGCGCGCTGCCGCCATACGCTTTGATGACGACGTCGTCGCGCGTCAGGCCGAGCTTCGCCAGCGCCAGGGTCACGGTCGAATCGCTTTCCGAGCCGAGCGTGCTGACGCCGACCACGCCGCCCTTGAGATCGGCCGCGCTCTTGACCCCCGGCGCAGAGAAGAACGTGAAGCGGATGGTGTTGGACAGCGAGTCGATGGTGCGCAGGTCGCCGCCGGATTGATTGACGCGGATCACCGACGACAGGCCGACGTGCATCACGTCGATGCGCCCGGCCTGCAATTCCTCGGCGCCTTTGCTGCCGCCGTTCATGTTGATGATGTCGACGTTGAGCCCCTGCGCCGCATAGAGCCCGGCGGCGCGCGCCATGTACCAGGCCAGCACCGTGTTTACCGGATCGGAAATGCCGGCCTTGATCAGAAGCGGCGGCGGCGTGCGGGATTGTTGTTGGGCCAAAGCCGGACCTTTCATTGCGAATACGGCAAAAGCGGCGGCCGCGACGGCGAGCCAGCTTTGAACGCGGTGCATCTGCATTCGTGTCTGTCGCATGCCCTATTTTGTCATGTTCGGGAAAGCGGAACATCTAGGAATCATGGGATTGTGGCATGCGCGCAGTCATGGCCTTGCGCTGACGATGACAGGACTAGAACTCCCGGAACAGCCGGCCGAAGCCCTCGATGCGGTCATCGATGCCGCAGCGCCGCAGCGCGTGCCAGACGATCGCCTGATGGGCCGACATGCAGCGCACGCCGAACTCGCGCTCCAGCACCTCGAGCGCGCCTGCGGTCGGCCAATGCGGCGACGGGAACAGGATCGAATCGGCGCCGGGATGCTGCTTCATCAAGGCGCGCCCCATGTCGATCGCGGCATGGCGTGGGATGCGGCCGATCTGATTGAACGCCGCGCCCCAGCCGGTCGCGCCCAACACTTCGCAGCCGAAATGCTTGGCGTAGCCGGCGATGCGGTCGGTCTCGCTCAGCTCATACGGCTGCGCCACCACGACCTTTTTGCAGCCGAGCGCCTTGGCGGCCGCGGCTTGCGCGGAGGCACTGGTCGAGACTTTTACTTTCAGCTCGGCCTCGAGATCGCGGATCATCTGCTCGGCATTCGCAGCGCCCCGCGACAGATTGATCGGCACGCCGCCGAGCACGACAATATCGCAGCCTGCCGCCGCCATCTCGCGCGCTGCCCGCATGCTGATGTCGTAGGACTGATCGACCTCGTCCTTTGAACGCACCACGATGGCGAGCGAGGTGACCACCAGCGTCACGCCGTCCGGCACGATCTTGTAGAACTCGTACGGAAAAACTTCGGTGGTCAGCGGCGGCGAGGTGTAGCCGACGCGGGCGCGGCTGCCGTAAATGTCGGCGCGGGATAATGTTGGTTGTTCGGTCATTCCCGGTCTCGTTCTGCTGATTACGCCAACCCCATTTGCCGAAGGAGCAGGCGGCCGGCGAGACCGTACGGGTTCGCCAGCGTCTCCAGCAGCTCGAAGTGATTGTAGGCCTCGCCGACGATCAGCTCCGCAGGTTTGCCGGCAGCTTGTACGGCGGCAAAAAATTCGCGGGTCTGACGCTGAAACTCGGGGGTCTCCTGCGTGCCGTAGCAGAGGATCAGTGACGTGTGCAGGCCGTCGAGATGGCGCTCCGCGCTGAGCTTCTCCACCATGGCATCGGTGAAGCTCACGTAGGACGAACGCTTCGAGCGCCGCACCGGCTCCAGATCGTACATGCCGCTCAACAGCAGCGCGCCCTTGCAGAAATTATCCGGCAGGTTTTCCTCGCGCCAGCCGCGGGTGAGTACGCATCCGGTCAGATGCGAGCCGGACGAATGCGCCGAGATAAAGAAGCGCTCACGGTCGCCGCCGAAGTTTTCGGCGTTGCGCCACGTCCATGCGATGGCGCGGCGCACCTGCTCATACATCGGAAACAGATCGCCGCCAGCCTGCTCTACATTGATGAAATCGAGGATGACCGCATGCGCGCCGGCGCGCACCAGCGGCTCGGCCTGCAGGTGATAATCCGGTCCCTTGTTGCGCCGCCAGGCGCCGCCGTGGACGAAAACGTTGACCGCCGCACGCTCACCGTTCGCCAACGGCGCGCGAAAGATGTCGAGCCGCTCGTGTTCGCTCGGTCCGTAGGCCACGCGCTGCGGTGCTCCGAGTATCGCCCGGGCGCGTTCGCTTGCCGCGATGCGGCGCGTGACGATCAGCGGCCGGTTCGGCGCATACACATCCTGATCGTAGGCGTCGTCGAGCGCCTTCTGGTCCATGTCGCGCCAGACCAAAGGACCACGGGTTGTTGCGGGTTGTTGCATGAACTCTTTGTCATTCCGGAGCGAGCCAACGGGTCCGGCCCGAAGTGGCCGACCCGATGACAAGCTCCGCGAGGAGCCCGGAATGACGCTATCCTAAATTCAACGCCTTGAAGAAGTCATTGCCCTTGTCGTCGATGACGATGAAGGCCGGAAAATCGACCACCTCGATGCGCCAGATCGCCTCCATGCCGAGCTCGGGATATTCGACGGTCTCGACCTTCTTGATGCAATGCTCGGCGAGGTTCGCTGCCGCGCCGCCGATCGAGGCGAGATAGAAGCCGCCGTATTTCTGGCACGCTTCGCGCACCGCCGACGAGCGGTTGCCCTTGGCCAGCATCACCATGGAGCCGCCAGCGGCCTGGAAATCGGCGACGAACGAGTCCATGCGGCCGGCCGTGGTCGGGCCGAACGCGCCGGAGGCGTAACCCTGGGGCGTCTTGGCCGGCCCCGCGTAGTACACCGGATGGTTCTTGAAATAATCCGGCAAACCCTCGCCGCGCTCGAGCCGCTCGCGCAGCTTGGCGTGG
>JASHXZ010000089.1 GCA_030043285.1 Xanthobacteraceae bacterium
CGATAATTGGTAAAGAACGGCGTGTGACGTCCACCCTCCTCTTTGGTGAGGATGTAGGCTTCGGCCTTGAACTTGGTGTGCGGCTTTACCGAACCCGGCTTGCAAAGGACTTGGCCGCGTTCCACTTCTTCGCGTTTTGTCCCGCGCAGCAGGCAACCGACGTTGTCGCCTGCCTCGCCTTGGTCGAGGAGCTTGCGGAACATCTCGACGCCGGTGACGACGGTCTTCTGCGTCGGCTTGATGCCGACGATCTCGACTTCCTCGCCGACCTTGATAATGCCGCGCTCGATGCGGCCGGTGCAGACCGTACCGCGACCCGAGATCGAGAACACGTCCTCGACCGGCATCAGGAACGGTTGATCCTTCGGGCGCTCCGGCTGCGGGATGTAATCGTCGACCGCCTTCATCAGGTCCATGATCGACTCTTTGCCGAGCTTCTCGTCCTTGCCCTCGAGTGCGAACAGCGCCGAACCCTTGACGAACGGAATCTTGTCGCCCGGGAAATTGTACTTGCTGAGCAGCTCGCGGACTTCGAGCTCGACGAGCTCGAGCAACTCCGGATCGTCCACCATGTCGACCTTGTTGAGATAGACGACAAGCGCCGGCACGCCGACCTGACGGGCGAGCAGAATGTGCTCGCGGGTCTGCGGCATCGGGCCGTCGGCGGCGCTGACCACGAGGATCGCGCCGTCCATCTGTGCGGCGCCGGTGATCATGTTCTTGACATAGTCGGCATGCCCGGGGCAGTCGACGTGCGCGTAGTGCCGCTTGTCGGTCTGGTATTCGACGTGCGCGGTGGCGATGGTGATGCCGCGCGCCTTCTCTTCCGGCGCCTTGTCGATCTGATCGTAGGCGGTGAACTGGGCCTGGCCCTTCTCCGCCAAAACCTTGGTGATCGCCGCCGTCAGCGTGGTCTTGCCGTGATCGACGTGACCGATGGTGCCGATATTGCAATGCGGCTTGGTGCGCTGGAATTTTTCTTTGGCCATTTGGCTCTCCGTTCCGGCTCTCTGTCGAGCTCCTTCTGTGACAATCAGGCGTATTTCGCCTGAACCTCGTCCGCGACGCCCTTGGGGACTTCCGCGTAGTGATCGAACTGCATGGTGAACGTGGCGCGCCCCTGACTCATCGAGCGCAGGTTGTTGACGTAAGAAAACATGTTGGCGAGCGGCACCATGGCGTTGATGACATTGGCGTTGCCGCGCATGTCCTGGCCCTGAATGTGGCCGCGCCGCGAGTTGAGGTCGCCGATGACCGAGCCGGTATAGTCCTCCGGCGTCACCACCTCGACCTTCATGATCGGCTCGAGCAGCACCGGACCGCCCTTCTGCAGCGCCTCACGCATCGCCGCGCGCGCCGCGATCTCGAACGCCATCGACGACGAATCGACGTCATGGGAGTCGCCGTCGATCAGGCTGACTTTCAGATCGACCACCGGAAAGCCGGCGAGAACGCCCGACGTGAGCTGACCTTCGAGACCCTTTTCGACGGCCGGAATGAACTCCTTCGGCACGGCGCCGCCGACCACCTCGTTCTCGAACACGAAGCCCGAGGCCGGCGCGCCCGGCTCGGCGACGATCTTGATCTTGGCGTATTGGCCGTGGCCGCCGGTCTGTTTCTTGTGGGTGTAGTCGATCGTGGCGGGCCGGGTGATCTTCTCGCGATAGGCGACCTGCGGCGCGCCGATATTGGCGTCGACCTTGTAGGTGCGGCGCAGGATATCGACCTTGATGTCGAGGTGCAGCTCGCCCATGCCCTTGATGATGGTCTGACCGGATTCCTGGTCGGTGGCGACACGGAACGACGGATCCTCGGCCACCAACTTGGCCAAGGCGACGCCGAGCTTCTCCTGGTCCGCCTTCGACTTCGGCTCGATGGCGATCTCGATGACCGGATCGGGAAATTCCATCTTTTCCAGGATCACCGCTTTCTGCGGATCGCACAGCGTATCGCCGGTGCGCACTTCCTTCAGCCCTGCCAGCGCGACGATGTCGCCCGCGAAGGCTTCCTTGATGTCCTCGCGGTTGTTGGCGTGCATCAACAGCATGCGGCCGACGCGCTCTTTGCGCTCCTTGGTCGAGTTCATCACGCCGCTGCCGCTTTCGAGGCGGCCCGAATAGATGCGGCAGAACGTGATGGTGCCGACGAACGGATCGTCCATGATCTTGAAGGCGAGCAGCGACATCGGCTCGCTGTCGGACGCCTTGCGCTCGACCTCGTTGCCCTTGAGATCGACGCCCTTGACCGGCGGCACGTCGAGCGGCGACGGCAGATAATCGACTACCGCGTCGAGCAACGGCTGCACGCCCTTGTTCTTGAACGCCGAGCCGCACAGCACCGGAAAGAAGGTGCCGTCGATCGTCGCCTTGCGGATCAGCCGCTTGAGCGTCGCTTCGTCGGGCTCCGTGCCCTCGAGATACGCGGTCATCGCCGCGTCATCGAGCTCCACGGCAGCCTCGACCAGCTTCTCGCGGTATTCCCTGGCCTGCTCGGCAAGCTCGGCCGGAATTTCAATGTCGTGATATTTGGCGCCGAGCGTCTCTTCGTCCCACACCACGCCGACCATGCGGACGAGATCGATCACGCCCTTGAACTGGCTCTCGGAGCCGATCGGCAGCTGGATCGCCACCGGCTTGGCGCCGAGGCGGTCGACGATGTCCTTGAGGCACTGGAAGAAGTCAGCGCCGATCTTGTCCATCTTGTTGCAGAACACGATGCGCGGCACGCGATAGCGGTCGCCCTGGCGCCACACCGTCTCGGTCTGCGGCTCGACGCCCTGGTTGGAATCGAGCACGCATACCGCACCGTCGAGGACGCGCAGGCTGCGCTCGACCTCGATAGTGAAGTCGACGTGGCCGGGCGTGTCGATGATATTGAGCCGCTTGTCGTTCCAGATCGCGGTGGTTGCGGCCGACGTGATGGTGATGCCGCGCTCCTGCTCCTGCTCCATCCAGTCCATGGTCGCGGCGCCTTCGTGCACCTCGCCCATCTTGTGGCTCTTGCCGGTGTAGTAGAGGACGCGTTCGGTCGTCGTCGTCTTGCCGGCATCGATGTGGGCCATGATGCCGAAGTTGCGATAGTCCTCGATCGGATGAATACGGGGCATGGGGGCAATATTCCTTCGCTGTCGCCGGCCTTTACCAGCGATAGTGCGAGAACGCCCGATTGGCCTCGGCCATGCGGTGCGTATCCTCGCGCTTCTTTACGGCGTTCCCCCTGTTGTTGGATGCATCGAGCAGCTCGCCGGAGAGCCGCTCGGTCATCGTTTTTTCGTTGCGGTCGCGCGCGGCGGAAATGAGCCAGCGGATGCCGAGCGCTTGCCGACGCGACGTGCGCACTTCGACCGGAACCTGATAGGTGGCGCCGCCGACGCGCCGCGAGCGCACCTCGATCGACGGCATGACGTTCTCGAGCGCCTGCTCGAACACCGAGACCGGATTCTGCCGGGTCTTCCCTTCAATAAGGTCCAGCGCGCCATAGACGATATTCTCGGCCACCGACTTCTTGCCGGCGTGCATCACCGAGTTCATGAACTTGGTCACGACGATATTGCCGAACTTCGGGTCCGGCAGGATCTCGCGCTTATCGGCCCTGTGACGGCGGGACATCTCGCTCTTTCCTCGTCTTCCGTTCCTCTAAGACGCAAAGCGACCCGTTACTTGGGTCGCTTTGCTCCGTATTTCGATCTGCGCTGCTTGCGGTTCTTGACGCCCTGGGTGTCGAGCACGCCGCGCAGAATGTGATAGCGCACGCCAGGAAGGTCCTTGACGCGGCCGCCGCGGATCATGACCACCGAGTGCTCTTGCAGATTGTGGCCCTCACCAGGGATGTAGCCGATGACCTCGAAACCGTTGGTCAGGCGGACCTTGGCGACCTTGCGCAGCGCCGAGTTCGGCTTCTTCGGCGTGGTGGTGTAGACGCGGGTGCAGACGCCGCGCTTTTGCGGCGATTGCTGCAGCGCCGGCACCTTCTTCTTGGCGTGCTGCACCACTCGCGGCTTGCGAATGAGCTGATTGACCGTCGGCATCCGTCTCGTCTCGCTTCCGTTGGGGACTTGCGTCCCTTGTCGCCTCAACGCCGGAGCTTGCGCTCGGCGAATCCGCTTGGCGCAAAACCAAACCGCGCCACCCGCTTCCGTTGCGGAGGGGCGCTTGGCCTTGCGCAGAGGACCACGGCATGCCGCGGTCATGCTCTAAAGATCTGACCTTCTCGAAGTCAGAGGCAGCGTTTGAGCTCGCTTGGGTCGAGGCGTCAGGCCGGTCCGACCGGCTACGAAAGCAACCGACTTTCAATAGCTTAATGGGGGGCCCGGCAGGCCGTT